>MWOR01000153.1 GCA_002025865.1 Prochlorococcus sp. HOT208_60m_813I02
AATCATGTTTATCTATAAATAAACTTGTTACATAACCCATTAATATCATTGATTCTGCAACTATAATTTGAGATATTGTTTTCTCTAATTTAGTTAGTAGAATCTTATCCTCATATAATTTAATTTTATTATTAGGACTTTCAAAAATAATTGCTCCTTGTTTCTTTCTGAATGTAATACTTTTTTTTAATAAATTTTTAATCTCAATTAATTCTATTTCTTCTTTAGGTTCTATTTCTAATATTTCATTTGCATCTTCATATGTTAATTGATATTTTGGTTTTATTATTGCTTCAGTTATTTCATATTTATTAATTGATCCATCGTCATTGAATTCTATTGCTGCACTAATAGTTTCTGAAACTTTATTTTGAGCTAGATTTGCCTTTTCAAGAATATCTTTAGGTAGCATTGGGACATATTGATCAATTAAATATAAACTGCTATTTCTCTTTCTTGCATTTAAATCAACATTAGAGCCATGCAAAAAGAGTTTGCATGGATTACTTATATGAATCCATAAAGTTTTTTTATTTCCTTCTTTTATTTCTAATGAAACAGCGTCATCAACTTCATGTGGATCATCAGAGTCAATAATATATGTTTTTAAATTAGTTAAATCTTTCAAATATTTGAGATATTAATTATCGTACCAACTATATTAAATATGAAATTATCCTTCAGGATTTACGAAGGGTAAAAGAGCTACAATTCTGGCTCTCTTTACAGCTAACGTAAGATCTCTTTGTTGCTTAGAGGTTAAACCTGTCATCCTTCTTGGTAGGATTTTGCCCCTCTCAGTTATGAATTTTTTTAGTAGTTCTACATCCTTATAGTCGATAGGATCTCCAGGTTTGATAGGTGATAATTGTTTTTTAAAAATTGAATTTGGCATGATTTAATTTGATTTGATTACTTAATTTCTTTGTGAATTGTCATTCTGTTTAAATGAGGATTAAACTTTTTCAGTTCTAATCTTTCAGTTGTATTTCTACGATTCTTTTCAGTAGTATATCTTGAGACACCATTTGATCTCTTAGGATCTGTGCTTGTCCTAGCTTCAGTACATTCCAGGGTCACTACAACTCTTGTCCCTTTTTTGGCCATTTTAATTAATACTTTATTGTATAATTCTCTATTGTACATCTTCAACAAACTTTTTTGAAGATTTACTCTTTTCTTCTATCATCATTGATTAAAAAATATATATGAAAGTTTCTCAAAATTGGTTGAATAATTTAGTAGAAATTACTTCTACTCCTGAAGATCTATCTGAGAAATTGTCTATTGGTGGATTTGAGGTTGAATCATTAGAAGATTGTTCAGCAAATGTAAATGGTGTTGTTTTAGGTAAGGTATTATCTGTTTTAAAACACGAAGGATCTGACAAACTTTCAATTTGCCAAGTAGATATTGGTAATTCAAACAATTTACAAATTATCTGTGGAGCGCGCAATGTTAAACCAAATATTTATGTTTACGTTGCTACTGTCGGTGCGAAGTTAAATGCTGTTGGTTTAACTATTAAAAGAAGTGAAATTAGAGGCGTAATGAGTGAAGGAATGATATGTTCATTGCAGGAACTGGGTTTAGAGGACTCTAGTGAAGGGATAGAGATCATTGATGAAGATTTAGCCTTAAAACATGAATTAGGCACTCCAGGGTCTGATTTGCTTCAATTGAATGATTTTATATACGATTTAGCCATTACAGCTAATAGACCTGACGGAATGTCTGTTATAGGTATAGCCCGTGAAATTTCTGCTCTTTTAGAATCCACCTTAAATTTTCCAGAATTAAATCATAAATACAATATTCATTTACTTAAGGGAATTAAACTATGTCCAGAGGCTATAGAATCTAATTGCATTTATACAATAAGCTGCATTGAGGGAGTAAATGGAGAGAAATTATCGCCAAATTGGCTTAAAGACCGTATAGAAAAATCAGGTATAAAATCTATTAATCTTCTAGTTGATTTGACAAATTATATTCTTTTAGAACAAGGTCAGCCTTTGCATGCGTTTGATAAAGATAAACTATCAAACTTAATTGGTAAGGAAGTTTCTCCAGAAGATTTCTCTGTAAGAAAAGGCAATGATAATGAAAGCCTTATTTGCTTAGATGGTAAAGAATATGACTTAAATGACAATATCACAGTTATTACTTGTTGTGATAAACCCGTTGCTATTGCTGGGGTGATAGGTGGTGTAGAGACTTCTGTAACTAATACTACTTCATCTATTTATCTCGAAGGCGCTGTTTTTAATCCAGTTACTATAAGAAAATCTTCAAAGGCGGTTGGCATAAGAACAGAATCTAGCAGCAGGTATGAAAAAGGGATTTCATCAAAAAATACAATAAGTGCAGTAACAAGGGCAATTAATCTTTTAGAAGAATATTTTTCTATTAATTCACCAATCATCTTTACTTCCGATTTAGTAAGTAATGAGGATATATTTATTAAACTACGTAGAAATCGAATACATAAAATTCTTGGTCCATTAATAATCAACGATCAATTTGAAAAAAGAAATTTATTTGATAATGAAATAGTTGATAAATTAAAACTAATAGGTTGTACTTTAAAGAATAAAGAATATGGCTGGGATGTAGCAGTAATTCCTAATAGATCAAATGATTTAATAAGAGAAATAGATTTAATTGAAGAAATAGCGAGATTAATAGGGTATGACAGATTCGACTTAAAACTTCCTAATCCAATTAAACCTGGAAAATTGTCATCAGAACAGTTGGCATTGAGGAAAGTAAAAAATGGTTTTATAGAAAACGGTTTTAACGAGGTACTAAGCTACTCTCTTGTTCCTGAAGATAATGAAAAACTTATAAAGATTTCTAATCCCTTGTTATTAGAAACAAGCTGTCTTAGAGATAATATCTGGAAAGAACATTTGGAGATAGTGAACCGTAATATAAAAGCTGGACAAGCAAGTTGTTTTATATTTGAAATTGGAAATGTTTTTCATAAGAAAACTGAGTTCATCCAAGAAGAAGTGCTGAATGGTGCGATTTGTGGAAATAAAAAATTTGGAAAATGGATATATTCTGGTAAGGATAACGATCTTAATTATTACCAGGCCAGAGGAAAGTTAAAGGAGGCTTTATCATCACTGAACATAAAAATTGAGGATAAGCCTATTGATTCAATTGATTTTCTTCATCCGGGAAGAACAGCGAAATTAGTTATTGAAGGGAAAGATGCAGGTTATTTTGGTGAAATACATCCCAAACTAATATTAGAAAAGAAGTCATTAAAAAAAGTTTATTTATTTAACATAAATGTTTCTAACCTCTTAGAAGCTAGTACAAGAAAAAATAAATGGATTCCAATATATAAGCAATACCCAATTGTTCCGAAAATGGAAAGGGACATAAATTTTGTATTCAATAAGAAATTTTTAATTAGCGAAATAACATCACAGATAAGAAAATCAGGAAAAAATCTTTTAGAGGATGTTAATTTACTTGATGTTTTTGAAGATAGTAAATTTGGAGATGATCATATAAGTTATACATTTAGATTATCTTATAGAGATAAAGATAAAACATTACTGGACTCTGACATCACATCAATACATTCAAATATCATTTCTAATGTTGAAAAATGTTTTAATACTAAATTAAGGGATTAATTGTATTACTAATCTCATATGAGACTATAAACTAGTCTATATATAATTCTTATATAAGACAGAAAATAATCATATAAAACTAATTAATGTTGTATGATAAATGTCATGATCAATTTGCTATCTCTACTTCTATCTTCAGTGCTATGGGTACAAGTACCTCAGTGGTCAGATGATTGGTCAAAATGCGCTGTTGACATACCAGATGCTTCATGTCATTGGTATATAACTGCACCAGATAATACTTTTGGGGAAGGATTTGATTGGGCTAGCGCCCCTTGGTTTGATGCTAACGGATTAAGTGATGTTCCTAGTATTGATAAGCAAACCGCTATTGAAAAGCTTCAATCTAAGTAGTACTGTCTTTAAGGCAGTACTAGAAGATATAAAAGCCTTTTATAGAAAGACTTTTTAGCCATTATTAATTTCTTGGACATTGAAAGGACATAATTTATTGATTTATTTTTTAATTTTTAATTTTTCCTAGTTATTTAGCAATTTGGGTATGATTCGTTAAATAAATTTATTTATCTTATTAATCTAATATAAGACTTTATACTAGACTTATATTAAGTCTTATATAAGAAGTACTATACAATAATTTTTCTATTTTTAAAAGTAAATTTTTTTTGATTTTCATTTATACATAATTATTGTTTACATAAATTTGATTAAAAATAATTGATGATAATTAGAAATTATATACTAAACAGCTATCTTATATAAGACTATAAATTAGACTTATAATTGGTCTTATATGAGAATTAGTATACTAATTTCTATATAGATTTTTTAGCAATTGATACGCTTCATTTAATTTTCTCATTTGATCTGTTGATCCACCAGCATCTGGATGCGTCTCTAAGGCTATTGATTTGTAGGCCTCCCTAATTTTGCGGAACGTATGAGCGGATCCTGCGGATGTTGATAAATTCAATAATTTAAGTGCTCCATGTACTGTCATTGTTGAGTCTAAAGTTTCAAATGAATTTGATCTACTATTTCGCTTAAATCTACTTACAAACCTTCTCATAAGTGTTGGTATTCTATTTATCAGATCTGATGTAGCAAAAGGGTCTTCTAAAACACCAATCATTAATAAAACAATTTCAAGGGTTGGATTTTTCTTTATCCAAAATGGGCATAATTCTGACATTAATTTATTGGCTGCACTCCACGTAAAAGGTAGATTTTCAGTCCCATCAAGATTTGGCCATATATCCCTTTCAAACCAATCCATCGAAGCTTCTACTACATGATCATTAGGGACTGATCCATATAAGGTTTTCCAATGACTTATTAACTCAATTCGACATTTTATTAATTCATTTTCTTTAATTGTATTAATTTGAATATCATTAATATTTTCCTTTAATTTTTCACTATTAATACTTCTTCTTAGATTTATTACTTTTTTTTCAACAAAATTGGGAAGACTTATGTTTGAGTTGGCTTTTTCTTTATATTGATTATTATTTGTAAATCTTTTATTCAAAGATATCTCATTAACTTCTTTTTTAACGTCTGATTTAATTAATACCAATGCAGTATCTTCATCAATATTTAAATTTTCATTATTATTATTCTTGTTAAAGTCTATTTCTTGCTGTTGGTTCTTCGGTAGTAAATCATCTTCTTGAAGAAGTTCTTTAAGTATCTTTTCTATTACAGGTCCTCTTGCTCTAAATCCCCATTCTTTTCGTAATTGATCAAACCTGGAAATTAGTTCCTCAGGTAAATCAATTGAAATTCTTTTTGTATTTGAATTTTGAGGAATATTCAATAATATTTTCTTGAATAGTATGGAATTTATTTAATTTTATTCAAAAAAAATTGAAAGTCCATACGTAATATTGTTTTTAAATTAAAATCAATTTATTTTTATGTCACAGGTCAATTAAGTATCTTTTTATAATGAAATCAAAAATGTTTAATTGTTATTTCAAATCTTCTAAAGAAAAAAAGAGTTTCTATCAACATAAAAAATTAGAAATGCTCAATTATATTAAGGATTCACTTGAACGTAAAATTGCCTCAGTAACAGCATCCATAGAAGTGCTAGAAAGCCAAATAAGCCGGGATAATGAAGTTGAAGTAACTAACTAGTATTCAAACAAAACTTTCTAGAAGTTTTTCAGGCCCAAATTTCTTTAAATAATTAATATTTGAATTTTCAGTTACTAATAGATATCCTGCAAATCCTAAACCGTTAATACTGAAACCATGAATATGATCATTTTTTCTTTTTATAATAGAGATCCATTTATTAGTTATTAAGATATTGTAAGGATATATCGGTTTCTTATTACTAATAGGGTCCCCAAGTCCTAATTTCTTGCATAACTCTAAGTAAAATTCAAAAAGACATGATGGATTTTCTAAAAAATTAAATTTGGATACAATAATATTTTTTTTAAGCTTACTATCTAGATCTTGATATGAGTTCATCTCTAAAAACCACTTTTCTCTAGGGCATGATATCTCACCTTTAGATCTACGCAGAAGTTGAAAATGCCTGTGAGGTTGACTTGCTCCCGCAGTTGGAGAACTATTGAAAAACCATAATCCACTAGTATCTTTATTAACTTGTTGGATCGCTCTCCAATCTTTAATATCTAACCATCCATTTTGAGGTTTCCATTCATTTGTAATAAGTAAAATATGACCTTTTTGTACAGGGTATTTATTTAGTATTAGTTGATGATTATCACCAATTTTATCAATTTCTAGTATCTTTTCCCAAGGACAAAATGGATTTTGCTTAGGACCATAAATTTTTTTTTTACTAAATTTTGAAGTATCTAGTTTCCTAATTATGAAGTCGTCTTTTTCATATAAATCTCTTGTAATAATATCAGTTTTTAGAGGATATAATGATTCATCATCAATTGATAATCGAGTTTGTTCTAGTGCTTTTTGCCAATATATTTCTAAACTCATTTAAAAAAAATTATCATTATCATTTTAAAAAAAAAAATAAACTTGTAATTACTTTTTATTAAATTGATATTCTTTCAATTTTTCCAGAGGAACTGATTCTAAGACTACAATATTTGTTGATTCTAATATGACTTTTGGTGCAAGACCGTCTAATAATGCTTGCTTCCACCTATCAAGACAAATACACCAATGATCACCATCCTTTAATCCTGGGAAGGAATAAATAGGCATAGGAGTTATTAAATCATTACCTTGTGATTTACTATATTTCAGGAAATTATCATCCATAACACAACATATGGAATGATTTCCTCCATCATTTTTGTCATAGTTGCAAAATCCATCCCTGAACCACCCTGTCATAGGTGCGCAACTACAAATCTCAATTTTTTCTCCAAGGACATTTAACTGATTTTGATTATTTATGGTCATAGATTTTTTTAATAATAATAAAACACCAACATTTCTTTAAAAAAGGTTGACGAGTATGGGGGGTAAGGAGGTAATAATTCTAATAAGGTTTTTTTCATTATGGATTGGGACTTTACTGAAAACATAGCATTTAAAGCTCTTTATAAAGCTTTTAAAGATAGTGATGAAACTTCCGCATTAGAATTTTTATCTAGCGATGGTGCTTCATATTATCTTGAGTTAACACAGGATGCCGCGGGTGAGGGACTTGATCTGGGTGATAATGAAACGATGGATGAACTACAGGAAGAAATTATTGAATATTTACAAAACAACTAAAAATTTAGCTTAAGCGCTGAAATATTTAGCTTTTGAGTGTAGTGAAATGATAGCTGTTGTACTTTGTTCTGGATGAAGTTGTTCAGATTCATCCATGGTCAAGTTTATTCTTTTTGCATCCAACAATGATAATTGTATGTTTGAATCAGATACTTTTGGACATGCAGGATAACCAAAAGAATATCTAGCTCCTCTATATTTCTGAGCTAGTATTTCCCTATTCTTGTCTGGTTCTTCAGACCTAAAACCACATTCAATACGAATTAATGCATGGACATACTCAGCTAGAGCTTCTGCTAATTGCACTGTAAGTCCATGGAATAACAAATAATCGCTATATTTATCTTCTTTAAATAATTTTTGAGAATATTCACTAGCAATATCGCCCATGGTTACTGCCTGCATGGGAAATATATCTATAGGTTTATCATTTTTCAAATCACAATAAAAATCAGCTATACACAAATTATTCCCAGATTTTTGTCGTGGAAAATTAAATTGGGAAATTTTATTTAATGATTTCTCATCAAATAAGAAAATACTATTATCTTTTCTCCCACATCTGAAATATCCATAAACTGCTTTGGGTGATATTAGTTTTTTCTCTATGATTATCTCTATCCATTTATCTAACAATGGTTTAGCATATGAATCCAAATAGTTATTGTATTCATCTACGCTTTGGTTTTTTCCTTTTTTTATTTGCCATTGCCCGCTAAATAGAGCTTTTGTATCTAAATAAAATATTAACTTATTTAAATCTATATCAACATCGTTCAAGACTTTCGTTCCCAAGAAAGGGGCTTGAGTTGGATCTTCTTCATTTATAAATTTAGATCTTATAAAATTTTCTTTTAAATTTAATTTGGAAGTCTCGGTATATATGGATATTGATTTTTTAAGTGCCTGAGAGTTGGATTTTGAAGAGGCTAAATTAATATTTATACCCTCATTTTTGATGAAACCCTCTGTGTTTGACCAATTACCCTTTTTCTTATTATCCATATATTCATTCATGAATTTAAGATCAGTGAACGCATCTTTTCCGTACAGTATTTTCCCTTTATATATTTTGCTGCAGTCCTCATTTACAAATTTTGGAGTTAAGGCTGCACCTCCTAATATTACTGGTACACTAATATTTTCATTGTTAAAAGCCTCTAAATTATCTTTCATAAAAGCAGTTGATTTAACAAGTAATCCGCTCATAGCGATGCAATCTGCATTGTGCTTTTTTTGTGCATCTATAATTGCTGAAACATCTTGCTTTATTCCAAGATTTATTACGTCATAACCATTATTTGTAAGTATTATATCTACCAAATTTTTTCCTATATCATGAACATCGCCCTTTACAGTTGCAATTAAGAGTTTTCCATTTGATATGTTTTCATCTACAGTTTCCATATATGGTTCTAAAATTGAAACAGCAAATTTCATTGTTTCAGCGGATTGGAGTACAAATGGCAATTGCATTTGACCTGAGCCAAATAAATCTCCTACAACTTTCATCCCATCTAGTAAAAAGGTATTAATTATTTCAAGAGGTTTATATTTTTTTAACGCTTTATTTAATTGATCCTCTAATCCTATTTTTTCTCCATCAATAATATGATTTTTCAGACTTTCTTCAAGAGTTAGGTTTTTATTATCTGAAGATGCTTTTTTGAAATCTTGAATAGATAAATCTTGAAAAGCCTTTGTTAATTCTACTAATGGATCATAAATACAAATATCATCTTCAAATTTTCTTTTATCATAAATCAAATCTAAGCAAAGCTTTTTAGTTTCTTCAGAAATTTTTGATAATGGCAAAATTTTATTTGGTGCGATGATAGCAGAATCTAATCCTGCTTTAATGCATTCATCTAAAAATATTGAATTTAGATTAATTCTTGATAATGGTGAAAGACCAAAACTAATGTTTGATATCCCAAGTATGATATGTATTTCAGGGAAATTTTCACGAATTTTTAATATAGCACTAATAGTTTCTTTAGCGTTTAATCTATCTTCTTCTATTCCTGTAGATATTGGCAGAGCTAATGGATCAAAAAATAGCTCATAATCTGACAAACCACATTCTCTAGTTCTATTAATCGCTCGGTTGACAATCTTATATTTTTTTTCTGCATTCCTTGCCATTCCATCTTCATCAATTGTTCCGACAACAAGGCCTGAACCATACCCTAAGGCTAAGTTTAGAACTTGATCAAACCTTTCATTGCCGTCTTCGTAATTGGTTGAATTTATAATACATTTACCACCAGCTGACTTTAATCCACTCTCCATTTTATCAGCATCTGTAGAGTCAATCATTAATGGTAAATTTATATTGGTAACTAGTCTTGAAGTTATTTCCTTCATATCTTTCACTCCGTCTCTTCCTACATAATCGACATTTACATCAAGAACGTGAGCATTTTCTTTTTGTTGTTGCTTGGCAATTGCAACTAAGCCATCCCAATCGTCGTTATTTAATAACTCCCTTACCTTTTTCGATCCACTTGCATTTAATCTTTCCCCTACTATCAAAATTGAATTATCTTGTTTGTATGGCACAGAGTTATATATTGATGATGCAGATGGAATAAAACCGCTTGAATTTTTCTTACCATTGATGTTAGTCCTTTCATTATCAATAATTTCATCGATTATTGAAGACAGGTATTTTATATGTTCAGGTGTTGTCCCACAACATCCACCTATTAATTGAACATTAAAGTCATATATAAAATTCATTAACTGCATCTTTAATTCTATTGGCTTCAATCTATAGTGAGCTACACCACCAATATTTTCAGGAAGACCTGCATTTGGAATACAGCTTATAGCGAAGGGAGAATTTTCAGACAAATATTTAATATGTTCCTTCATTTGCTCTGGACCAGTTGCACAATTAAGTCCAAGGATATCTATATTAAATGGCTCTAATATTGTTAATGCAGATGCAATATCAGAACCAACAAGCATAGTACCTGTTGTTTCCATTGTTATAGATACCATTAAAGGTATATCTAAATTCTTACTTTCAAGAATTTCTTTTGATGCTAATAAAGCAGATTTAATTTGTAAAACATCCTGACAGGTTTCAATCAAAAGAAGATCAACTCCTCCATCTATAAGACCATAAATTTGTTCTTTATATGATTGCTTTAAATCATCAAAATCTATATGTCCTAAGGTAGGTAATTTAGTTGTTGGCCCTATTGAACCTGCTACAAACCTTGGTTTATCAACTGATGAGTATTTGGCAGCAGCTTTTTTTGCTATAAATGCCGCATTTTTATTTATCTCATAAGCCTTATCCGCAATATCATATTCATCAAGAACTATTGATGAGGCTCCAAATGTATTAGTTTCTATAACATGACAACCTGCTGCTAAAAAAGAATTATGAACCTTCTCAACTACCTCTGGCGATGATAAAACAAGGTTTTCATTACATCCCTCTAATTCTTTTCCTCCAAACTCATCTGCAGTAAGATTTAAGTTCTGAAAAGATGTTCCAGTACCTCCATCAAAAATAATTAATGGTTTTTCATCTCTTTTTAGATAGGTTCTGAAAGATTCCATTTTTAGGAGAAAATTAATTTATTTTAGTGAAATTCTTGTTACCCAATCATCATAGTCTTGAGAACGACCTTCTGTTATTTCTATAAGCTTACTTTTTAATTTATTCATTATTGGTCTTTCAACATTTAATTCAGTTGATTCAATTTTTTTAACTGGTGTAATTTTTGCTGCTGTACCAGTTAGAAAAACTTCATCTGCTATTAATAATTCTGTTTTATCAACAGGCCTCTCAACTACATTTATTCCAAATGATTTTGCTAATTCAATTACACTAGCTCTAGTAATACCCTCAAGGATATCTTGATCAACACCAGGAGTGATTAAGTCTCCATTCCTTACAATAAATAAATTCATACCACTAGCTTCGCTTACCTTACCACTTGAATTTAATAGCAGGGCTTCATCAAAACCCGATAAACTAGCTTCTGTTTTGGCTAATGAACTAGTAATATATGCTCCACTTATTTTTCCTCTTAAGGGGAGAGATCTATCTTCTTGCCTTGTCCAACTGCTCATTCTACAAGAAACACCATCTGGGGATAGATAATCTCCTAGTTCAATACAATAAATAAAGAAATTTGTTTCAATATTGTGTAACCTTGGCGCTATACCTAAATCGCTTGTATATACAAATGGTCTTATATAGATAGGTTTTTCTGGCTTGTTTATTTTTATAACTTCTTCTAAGGCTTTAAAAATATATTCTTCAGAAATTTCAGTTAAGAGTAATTTTGCACTTTGAGATAATCTTTTTATATGTTTATCAGTTCTAAATAAAAGGAATTCTTCTTTATTTGTTGGGTTAGGTATCGCTCGCATTCCTCCAAATGCAGCAGTACCGTAATGTAGTGCATGAGTAGCTATTGATATTTTTGCTTCTTTAAATGGAATACATTTACCTTCGAACCAGGCGTATGGAAGAAATTCATGCATATTTAATTTATTTAATTAAGGTAAAATTGTTTTATCCTACTTACGTATTCTAAACCTTATTTATATATAAAAATGCACAGGATATTAAATATAGCAGGAAATGAAAAGAATAAGGATGATTTAATTGAGCAACCAGCTGCAGATTTTATTTTTATAACAAGTGTAAAGGCTGATTTAAATCTTATATCAAACTTATTGTTAGAAAAAGAATTTGCTTCATTAAAAAATAATATAAGAGCTTTAGAAATTTCTAATTTAAATTCTTCTGCTCAAATAGATAATTATTTATTAAAAACAATAAATTATGCAAAGGTAGTCGTACTTAGAATATTTGGAGATAAAGGTACATGGAACTATGGAATTGAACAACTCTTAAATTGGCAAGCAGTTAATAAAAAAAGGAAGTTAGTAATCCTATCAGGTACCATTGACCAGGAAATTTCCTTATGTGAAATAAGTAGTATAGATAAAAATATTGCATTAAATATTTCTAGATTACTAAGATCTGGAGGACTAGATAATTATAGAAAGTTTCTTAATTGTTTAAATTATTTAGTTGAAGATGAAAAATTAATTCCTGATGATTTTTTGAATATTACTTTTTATGCAGATCCCTATTTACATGATTGGAAAAATGAAAGTGGCGAAAAGATAGGAATAATATCCTATAAATCACTATTTTTGGCTAATGAAATTGAAGTCAACGACAAACTTAACTTGCAATTAAGAAAATGCGGATTATCTCCTAAAACATTTTTTATTTCAACACTAAAAGATCATATTATTCAGAAGAAATTAATAGAAATTTTTAAAAAAGAAGATATTAAACTAATAATTACCACAACTTCATTTTCTTCATCTCAAATCAAAAATAATGAATTAATTGAAAATTCAACAAATATTTTTACTTCTCTTAATATTCCAATTTTACAGCTTCTTTCTTCTAATAGATCAAGAAAAAAGTGGTTAAATTCATCTATTGGAATGAATTCATCTGATTTATTAATGCAAATAATTATTCCTGAATTTGATGGAAGAATTACTACCTGTCCTTCAGCATTTAAAGAAATAATTTCTAAGAAAAATACACTATATAGTGAAATAACTAGTTACAAAGCTGATCCAGTAGGTATTCAATGGATTTCAAAATTTGCAACAAATTATGTGAAACTACAGAAACTTAATAATTTTGATAAAAGAATTTGTTTAGTAATAAGTAATTATCCAGTAAAGAACGGAAGAATCGGGAATGGCGTTGGTCTAAATACACCATCTTCAATAATAAATATTCTTAATTGGTTAAAAGAAGAAGGTTATGACCTTGGATCTTGTAATTATCCTCAAGATTCTTCGGAATTAATGTCAATGCTTATAAAAACAAGAACTAATAATATTGAATCTCAAAACAATAAACCATTAGATTACTTACCACTTAGTGAATATTTAAAATATTGGAATTATTTAGAAATTGATCCCAAAAATATTATTGTTAGTCGTTGGGGTAAACCATCTGATGCGATCGATCTAGATAATAAGGGTTTCTCAATAAATGGTATTAGATTTGGAAAAATAACATTATTGATTCAACCTCAACGAGGTTATGACGCTTTCACTGATAGAGATATTCATTCTCCCGATCTTCCACCTCCTCATAGATATTTAGCACAATATTTTTGGATTGAAAAAGTATTTAATGCAAATGCTATGTGCCATATTGGTAAACATGGGACTGTTGAATGGTTACCTGGTAAATCTATAGGTCTCAGCAATAAATGTTTTCCAAATATTATTTGTCCAGCAATACCAAACATATATGCCTTTATCGTAAATGATCCTGGAGAAGGATCTCAAGCTAAAAGAAGAACTGCTGCAACAATTATTGATCATTTAACCCCTCCTTTAGATAGGTCAGAATTATATGGAAAATATTCAATATTAGAAAATTATTTAGACGAATATTTTGAAGCAAAATTATTAAATTCTAATCGGATTGAAATAATAGAAAATTCCATTTTTGAATTAATAAAAAAAGATTTTAGCGAAATTACTTTCAAGAATAAAAATAATCAAATAGAAGAAATTGATTCCTTTCTTTGCAAAATTAAAGAATCACAAATTAGGACAGGTTTGCATATTTTTGGCAATAGGCAGAATGACATTAATGAAATAAATTTATTCTTGTGTATTGCAAGAGTACCAAATACGAACCGAATTGGTATTACTCAATATATAGCTAAACATTTAAAACTAGATTTGAATCCTTGGACAAATCAATATGATCAAATATTAAGTGAAAAGGATAAAAAAATATTATGGACTTTTTCCAACAAAAACATTTTAAATTTTAGAATGGCTATTGATTTTTTGGAACAACAAGCAAAGTATTTAATATATTTGTTTTTTTACAAAAAGAATATCAATATAAAAAATCTAGAAAAATATAAAAATCAAAAAATAATAGACTATTTCCTTAATGAAAAAAAACATAATAAGTATTTTTTATTATTAAAAAAAGAGATTCTAATTCCAATCATTAATTCTTCATATAATGAGAAATTATCATTCATTAATTCATTAAAGGGACAATATGTAAAAAGTGGTCCATCTGGAGCTCCTACGAGAGGTAAAACTGAAACTTTACCCACTGGTAAAAATTTCTTTTCAGTTGATTCGAGAGGACTGCCAACTGAATCAGCATGGAGTGTTGGCTGTCAGTCTGCTTCACAAATACTTGATTTATACAAACAAGATAATGGTGAAGATTTAAAAAATATAGCAATATCTGTATGGGCAACATCCACAATGAGAAATGGTGGTGAAGACATTTGTCAAATATTATATTTATTAGGAGTACAGCCTATTTGGGATGGGCCTTCAAGAAGAGTAGTTGATCTAGAAATCATTCCTTTATCTGTTCTCGAAAGACCAAGGATTGATGTTACTTTAAGGATTTCGGGAATGTTTAGAGATGCATTTCCACAGTTAGTTAAATTAACTTCTAAAGCAATAAATCTTGTTTCTAATCTTAATGAGGATGATAAGTTTAACCCTCTCGCTAGGGCATCAAGGGATGGTGAACCAATTAATCGTATATTTGGGTCAGCGCCAGGTTCATATGGAGCTGGTCTGCAAGAACTAATTTCAAATTCTAATTGGGAAAATATTGATGATTTTGGAGAATCTTTTCTTAATTGGAGTAAGTGGATTTACAGTGATAATCTTGAACCTATAGAGGATAAAAAATCATTAGAAAATGCTCTTAAAAATGTGCAGTTAGTTGTTCATAACCAAGATAATAAGGAACATGATATTTTAGATTCTGATGATTATTATCAGTTTCAGGGTGGATTATCTTCAGCAGTAAAAAAATTGAGCGGTAAATTTCCTGAAATGTATCATGGTGATTTATCAAAATTTGGATTATCCAAAATTTCAAAATTAAAAGATGAAATTAATAAAGTTGTTATATCAAGAATACTTAACCCTAAATGGATAAATGGAATGAAGGATAATGGTTATAAAGGAGCGTTTGAATTTTCAGCTACACTAGATTACTTATATGCTTTTGATGCTTCTACTGAAGTAGTCTCAGATTGGTGTTATGAGGAAGTTTATAAATCATGGTTATGTGATCTGGATCTTAGGAATTTCTTTGTAGAGAATAATCCATGGGCTTTAAGAGATATTGCACAAAGATTTCTTGAAATTGTCAATAGAAAAATGTGGAATAATTGTTCATCAGATGTCATTGAAAATTTAAAGAACATAATTATTAATACTGATTCAATAATTGAAAAAAACGAATTCTGAATTATCTACCTAATAGCGAATGTCCATGACTATCTGTTCCGCATGTTTTTAGCATTGTATATTTATCTGCTAATTTATCTATTTCTGAACATACAAATAAACTAGGATTCCATACTTCATTAAGTTCATAATCGTACCAAACCTCTATTCCATCAATACCTTGTATTTTGGCCTCTGGAATTAATTTATAAAAGGGAATCCTGTATCTCGCTGGATGTGCAAGAAATGATAAACCACCAGCTAAGTTTATTGCTTTTATAACTGATTTAATATTTAAATCATTACCTATTGGAGACTCTCCAAGGATATAGGGATTTAGGTATTTACTTTTTATATCGATTCCCAATCCAATTACATGTACTAAACATCCTAAAATCAAACAATTAATTTCTATTCCCGAAATTAATGTAAAAGAATCTTTAGGATAATTTTCGAGTATATTATTTTTTTTTATATATTCATGAGCTTTAATTGTATGATGATCGGTTATTGATAAAAATTTCAAGTTATTTTTATAAGCTTGTTCTAAAATTTCATATGGTTCTAAACTTCCATCACTAAATTTTGTATGACAGTGAAAATTAATATTTTTAGGACAACTATTTTTATTAATATTGGAAGTTAATTTTACTAAGTCTTCCCTATTCATTACTTAATGAATTCTCATTTTTCTTTCTAATCTTTGCATATAATTGTATTGAAGCCAACATGAAAATAATTAGTCCAACTACGCTCCATGTAGCAACACTAGTTGGAAAATTATTTTTAAAAATAACTAAAAGTACAATTATAAATAATAATAAAGTAGGCAATTCATTTAATAATCTAAGGTTTTTTGCTGAAATGGATGAAGTGCCATTATGTAATGAATACATTATTTTATAACAATAAGAATGATAAATTACTAATCCCAAAACAAAAGAAATTTTAATTTGCAACCACTTCTCACTTAACCAACTTGGTTGCATAATAACCATGCAAATAGCCATACTTAAAGCTAATATCATCCCAGGTGTTGCGATTATATTCGCCAGCCTTTTTTCCATCAAGGTGTATTGATTATTAAAGGCAATTTTTATTTCATTATCCATATTTTTAGATTCTTCATGATATATAAAAAGTCTTACTAAATAAAAAAGTCCCGCAAACCAAACGATTACACCAATAATGTGAAGTGATTTAAACCAGAGATATGCTTCAGCTGCCAAATTACTAGATTAATTTAAAAATATATATTTTTAATATAGTTATATTTAACAATATCAAGAAATCTATTTTTCAAAAATTAATTAATATTTATAACTAGTTAAAATATTCATATATATCATTTACTGAATTTTTTCCAAGTCCTTTAACTTTTGATAAATCCTCTTTACTAGCTATTCTTATCGCGTCTATTGATTTAAAATGCTCAAGCAATTCTCTTATTCTTGATGGTCCTAATCCACTGATTTGGGACAATTGAGATCTATTCATTCTCTTAGATCTTTTGTCTCTATGAAAAGATAATGCAAATCTATGAGCTTCATCTCTTACCCTTCTTAATAGAAGAACTCCTTTTTGATTTTCATCAGTATCAAGAGACTTAGTAAATCCTGGAATAAATATTTCTTCATTTTTTTTTTGCCAATGAACATATAGTTACTTCTTCCTCAAGATTTAATTCTTTTAATGCTTTAATAGCTGCATTTAACTGTCCTTTTCCTCCATCAATCATTATTAAATCAGGCCAATCTGATAGAAGTTCATTGTCAAATTTACTATTCGTTTTATCATTTAATATTGAAAAATCCCCTCCGCTTTTTTTAAATCTTGACCATTTTTTAAACCTTCTATGAATTACTTCATATATTGAAGCAAAATCATCACTATGTCCTACAAAAACGTTTGGATCTTTAATTTTATATTTCCTATAATCCTGTTTAGAAGGAATCCCATCAATAAAAACGACTTGTGATGCTACAGGGTCACTTCCTTGAATATGGCTTATATCATAACCCTCAATTCTTTTAGGTTGTTCGCTTAATTCAAGTATTTGGGCAAGATCCTCAATTGATGATTCATTATCTTGTATCCCATTTAAAATTCTATCTAATTCCAATTTCGCATTTTTTAATACCATTTCTACTGTTTCATGTTTTTTATTTCTTTTTGGGATTAAGATTTTTACTTTCTTTTTTCTTAGCTCCGTTAACCAATCCTCTATGGTCGCTTGTTTTGGAAGGTTATATTGAATAAGAATTTCTGATGGTATTTCTACAGGTTCAACATTCATATAATGCTCTTCTAATATCTTTTGTAAAATAAGATTTTCATCTTCATTATTCAATTTTTTACTATAGCCAATTCTCCCAATGAGCTTCCCAGATCTCATTTGGAAAATTTGTATACTAGCTACATTTTTTTCAGAAACTATTCCAAAGATATCTCTATTAATTGAAGAATCTGGTATTGATATTTTTTGTGATTCAGTTAATAATTTTAAACCTGAAATTTGGTCCCTTATTTTTGCTGCATTCTCATAATCTAAATCATTTGAAAATTGCAGCATTTTTTTTTGTAAAAATTTTTCTAAGTCATCATTTCTTCCCTGAAATATCATAGATACTTGTTTCATTATTTTTTTATAATCGTCAGATGATATAACTTCTTGGCAAACACCTGGACATCTTCCTATTGAATAATTCAAACAAGTTCTATCTTTATACACTGGCCTTGGTCTTTGTCTAAGTGGAAATATTTTTTTTATAGTAAATAATGTTCTCCTTAATAATCCGACATCAACATAAGGTCCATAATATCTATCTAAATTATTTCTATTTCTTCTTCTTCTTGTAATAAATATTCGAGGATATTTTTCACTCCAAGTTATACAAAGATATGGATATTTCTTATCATCCTTTAAAAGAATATTAAAATATGGTTTGTTTGTTTTAATTAAATTTGACTCTAAATTTAATGCTTCATATTCGCTATCTGTGACTATTATTTCTATTTCAGTTATTTGACGAACCATCAAACTTAATCGGGGAGTTAAATCTGAATAATTATTGAAATAACTACTTACTCTACTGCGTAGTTTTTTAGATTTACCGATATAAAGTAAGTTATTATCAATATCTTTAAAAAGATAACAACCAGATGACTTTGGAATTTCGGATAATCTTGATTTTAATAACTCCTTATTATTAATTAATTTATATTCAATTTTAAAATTATATTTGTTATTTATTTTTTCGATAGAGGAATTACTCATTTATAATGATTAACCTCCATAATTCCAGCCAGTTGAAGATAAATTTAGTGAGTCAACATCATTATTCAGATAAGCAGATTGAACCTCTCCTACAAAAACGGTATGGTCTCCATGCATAACACTTCCAACAACATTACATTCAACACCACCAACACTATCAACTAAAATAGGCAATCCAAGCTCACCTAAATTAAATTCAACAGATTCAAATCTACCTCCTAATGCTTTTTGAGGTTTAAAGAAAACAGCTGCTAGATCCTTTTGATCACTTTTGAGCACATTTAATGAGAACTTATTTGTTGACTTTATTATTTCATGACTAGAACCCTCTGCTCTAACAGCCATTACAACTAATGGTGGGGTGAAAGAACCTTGAGTCACCCAACTTGCAGTAAATCCATTCACTTCATTTTTATCCTCGTCTCTAACGCCACAAATAAATAATCCGTGAGGTATTTTTCTTAATAAGATTTTTTTTGCTTCTAGATTTAATGTCATAATTGATTTAACTAATAATATTATTTTAACTAAATTTCTTATTCGATCATAATAAATTCATGAAAATTCTTTATCCAGGTACATTTGATCCTTTAACAAATGGGCATCTTGATTTAATAGAAAGGGCAGAAAAAATATTTGGCAATCTAGTAGTTGCTGTTTTAGAAAATACCTCTAAAACACCAACATTTAATCTTGAAAGAAGAATAATACAAATAAAAAATTCTCTTTCTCATTTACCTAATATTGAAGTTATTTCTTATTCTGGTCTAACTGTTGATTGTGCAAATGATCTAAAAGCTAATTTTATTCTTAGAGGCTTAAGAGCAATGAGTGATTTTGAGTATGAACTTCAGATTGCTCATACAAATAAATCTCTTAATAATGATATTGAAACTATATTTTTATCGACAAATACAAATTATAGTTTTCTTAGTAGTTCTTTAGTAAAAGAAGTTGCAAAATTTGGTGGTGAGATTAATCACATGGTACCCCCCTCTGTTGAGAGGGATTTAAAAGAATATTTTAAATAATATTTTTATTAACAAGATTTCAAGTAATAAAGATCACGTAATAATTTAAAAGTTTTTTCTTTATCAATTTTATTAGAATTTTGGATAATGCTTATAATTATTGGCTTTTCATTTTTATATAAAAAGCCAGATAATGCAAAGACATTTGAAAGAGTCCCAGTTTTGCCAAAAAACTTTCCAGACAATTCACTATTTACAAATCTTTTAGCTAATGTTCCTCTCACACCCGTAATTGAAAGTGTAGATTGATAAGCTTTAAAATCATTAAAATATCTCATTTTATCTAAAAACAATACAATTAACTTTGTTGTAATTTTATTTTTTCGAGACAATCCACTAGCATCTGCAAAGTATGCATTAGTTGCTGGGAGGCCTTTATTTTCAAGCCATCTTTTCAATTTTATATAGTTATTATCGTTCCATGTATTTGAGGCATTTTTAAAAAGAGATTCAGCCGTAAAATTATGGCTTTCAGAATTTGTTAGAGTTAATAATGAAAGAATTGGAGTTGAATATACTTTATTTATCTCTTTAATATTTTTTAAATAAAATGTTTTTTCTGAATCAAAAAAATCTATATGTATTTTTGAATTTGGAAATTTATTTTTTAAATAATTTTTAATAAAATTTTTTAATGCATAAATATTATCATATTTATTGTGATTACTTTCTATTGCAAGAGATGTAATTGGAGATCCATATTCATAAAGTTTATCAGTATTTGTCCATCCATTAGGCCAATATAATTTTGAATCAATTTCTACAATATTAAAGTTAATAATTTTATTTTCTTTAACATTTGAAATTAGTGCGATTATTTGTTCATAATTAAGATCTGGATCTCCTTGACCGTATAAATAATAATCGTTTTTATTTTTAAATAAGGAAGTTTTTAAATTATTATTTAATTTATATTTACTTAAAACATAAGCTGATGAGAATAATTTTTGGTTAGATGCTGGCAACCTTGGAACATCCTCATTGTAGGAACTTATTATTTCCCCTTTATTATTAATAATTGATACACTAAAAGAATCATCAAGCGTTTGATTCAATAAAGCATCATAAGTAGGACATATTTTGTTTTTAGTAATTATTCCCGGGAAATTAAAATAAATACTATTTAAAGTAGTTATTTTCTGATTTGCTAGTAAATATCTTATTAGGAAAGGAGATGTTACTAATACAAGAACAATAAAGAAAAATGAATATATTTTTTTTATCACATTCAATCTATAAATTTACAAAAATAGTTTCGTTGTCGGGTTTAATTTCAAATTCTTTTTTAAAAAAATATCTTTTATTTTCTTCTTTGAAAAGCAACCAGTTATTTGGATAAATATGCATAAGAGCAGCTTTATTTAAAGGCTGCAGAAAATAAATGTTTTTCCATGTTTTGACAAAGTTATTACGTCGCTCTCTAATAACACTTCCTATACCAATATTGGCATCTTCAAATTTTGGATTTAGTGAATAATGCGTACCTTGATAATTATCAGACATTGGTTCAAATGAATCGAAATCATATGGCTGAGGTAGTATCGATATTATTTTACTATCAATATTATTTATATTATTTGATTCATTAAATGATTTAAAAGTAAAGATTTTATCTTTTATATCTGGATAGTCTCTTTGAGCCAAAGCCACAGCACCTTGATCAGCAAATGTTATGAATACATTATTATTTTTAGACAATATCTTGTAGATAGTTATTCCAATTCTGTTAAACTTCAATCCTTCAAAATTAAATTCTATAGTAAATCTTTTATTTGAATCTAATAAACTTGGAATAATTGCATCCTCCATATTCTTAAGAGATTCATTTAAATCTTTAGGTAGTCTGTATTTGGTTTCCATTAAAATTTGTCAATACATATTTGAATAAGTTCTAAAAATTTATCTATTTCTGACTTATTGTTTATTGAACCTAAAGTAACACGAATATTTGAATATAGTTCATCATCTTTTAAACCAATATTTTTAAGTGTTGAGCTAGGTTTCCCAGATGAGCTTGAACAAGCACTTCCACTACTAATGGCTATTTTATTTTCTGACATGAAATTAACAATCTTATAGGCCCTTATAGGCTCAAATAGTTTATTTAATAGTAGAAAAGAAATATGACTGGGAAGTCTATGGTTAATACTACCCGTAATCTTTATATGATTATTATCTTTAATTTTTTGAAAAAAATAATTTTTAAGTTTATTAATATTATTAGAAGGAAATTCAGTTATGTAATCATATAATTTTATTTTTCCTTCAATATTCTTTAGTGATTCATACATTCCAGCGATTAATGGCAAAGCTTGTGTACCTTGTCTAATTGAAAATTCCTGAGTAAGTGATATGTCATTATTTTTTAAAATTTGTCTAGACTTTTCTTTTGTTAAAAGAATACCGATCCCTTTTGGACCTCCAAATTTATGAGCGGATAAACTTAAAAAATCACATTTAAGATCTTTCCAACTGAATATTCCATTACTTAATATTTGAGTTCCATCTAAATGAAACATTATATTTAATTCTTCACACTTGGAACCAATAAATTGGACAGGTTGTATTGTCCCAATTTCACTTTGCCCCCAAATAATTGATACAAGCTTAGTATCACTGTTTAAATATTTTTCGATATTAGAAATATTTAAAATTCCATCATTATTTACCGTCCATTCGTAAATATCCCAATTTTGTTTTCTAAGTTTATTAGCACAAATAGTTGTTGCTTGATGTTCAACATTTGAAATAACAACCCTACCATTTTTAAATTTCTCATAAATATTATTAAATACAATATTTGTCGATTCCGAAGAACCAGATGTAAAAATTATATCCTCTGGATCTGCTTCAAATATATAAGCAATTTTAGATCTAATTTTTTCAAGATAAGTAGAGCATTTTATCCCTAGCTCATATGTAGATGAAGGGTTATGCCAATAATTCCTATAAGTTGAATTAATTATATTTAAAACATTCTCAGATAATGGAGTTGTGGATGCATTATCTAAATAGATAAAATTATTTTCCATTAATTTACTAACATTGATCCTGAGAAAACCTTTTTAGCATTACCGGTCATCATTACTTCACAATCGTCTTTTGACCAATCAATTTTAAGATTACCTCCTGGTAAGGTTACTGTGGTTTGTGAATTACAAAGGCCTAATTTATAAGCTGCCACATGGATAGCACAGGCACCTGTTCCGCAAGCTAAGGTTGGTCCCGCACCCCTTTCCCATACTTTTACTTTGATATTATCTCTATTTAAAATTTGACAAAAATGCACATTAGTTTTTTCAGGAAATAATTCATTTTTTTCAAATATAGGACCAAGTCTGGAAAGAACAATTGACTCTATGTCTTTTACAAAGAATATTAAATGAGGATTTCCCATTCCTACGGCATAACCCATATTATTAAAATCTTTCTCAATAAATTCGTGTGAAGGAATTGAATTTATTTTTTTTTCAATTGTTGTTGGAATATTTTGACATTCTAAAATTGGAACTCCCATTTTTACTGAAATTTCATCATTTATATATTTTGCAATTTTTAAACCTGCTTTAGTCTCAATTTTATATTCTATATTTTTATTATTCATTGAATCATTTACGTGGAGATACTCAACTAAACACCTAATTCCGTTTCCACACATTTGTGCTTCAGAACCATCAGAATTAAAAATTATCATTTTTGCATAATTATCTTCATTAGGTTCTTCTATAAAAATCACACCATCTGCTCCAACACCAAATTGCCTGTTGCAAATTTTTTTTATATCAAATATTTTATTTGTCTTGTAATTTTTATATAATTCATTTCCTCTAGAATCTATTATTACGAAATCATTTCCATTACCTTGATATTTTTCAAAACTTATATTTTTCATTTGTAATTCATATATCTTAAATTTTAATTATAAATTATTCCTTTTAACAATCTATTTCTATTTTTTACAATGGATATTAAAATAATAATTTAATAAATAAAAATTAAGTGATTTCTCCCGATAAACAATATGAGGCTGATACCAATTTATATAATCCATCTGAAATAGAAAAAAAATGGCAGTCAATATGGGCAGAAAACAATTTATACAAAACCGATGAATTAACTGAGAATAGAGATAAGTTTTATGCCTTATCAATGTTTCCCTACCCTTCAGGTAATCTTCATATGGGACATGTTAGGAATTATGTTATTACAGACTTAATAGCTCGATTCCAAAGGTTTAAGGGTAAATCTGTCTTACATCCAATGGGTTGGGACGCTTTTGGTTTGCCTGCTGAAAATGCTGCGATTGAAAGAGGAATTAGTCCAAGTATCTGGACAAAAAAAAATATTTCTCATATGAAGTCACAATTAAAGCTTTTGGGACTATCAGTTGATTGGGATAGGGAATTTGCAACATGTGATGAAAATTATTATATTTGGACTCAATATCTATTTTTAGAGTTATACAAGTCAGGTCTTGTATATCAAAAGGAATCAGAAGTTAATTGGGATCCTATAGATAATACAGTGCTAGCAAATGAACAAGTTGACTCAGAGGGTAAATCTTGGAGATCTGGTGCAGTAGTTGAAAAAAAATTATTAAAGCAATGGTTTTTAAGAATTACTAATTATGCGGATGAGTTATTGAAAGATTTAGAAAAATTAGATAACTGGCCAGAAAGAGTAAAAATAATGCAAGATAATTGGATTGGAAAGTCAATTGGTGCAAATATTAATTTCAATATCAATACCAATCCAGAAAAGAAAATAACTGTATTCACAACAAGACCAGATACTTTATTTGGAGTTACTTATTTAGCAATTTCTGTAAATCATCCATTAATTAAAAAAATAACTGATCAAGAAACCATACAAGATATAGAAAATCTTAAACAATATTTAAAAAATAATAAAAATAATGAACTTGAAAAAATTGGAATAAAAACTAGCTTAATAGCAATAAATCCAGTTAATTCTGAACCTATACCTATTTGGGTGGCTAGTTATGTTCTTGATGAATACGGTACAGGCGCTGTTATGGGCGTACCTGCTCATGATTTAAGAGATTTTGAGTTTGCTAAGAAAAACAATATAGATATTAAACAGGTAATAGTAAAGGATAAAAGTGAACAAAGTAATGAGCTTGATAATGCTTATGTAGAAAATGGATATCTAATTAATTCAAATCAATACAATGGTATAGCAAATACTATTGCTAAATTAAAAATTGCAGAGGAGGGAGTAAATAATGGATGGGCCGAAAATAAAATTCAATATCGTTTAAGAGATTGGTTAATATCTAGACAAAGATATTGGGGATGTCCGATACCCATCGTTAATTGTAAAAAATGTGGAGCTGTTCCTTTAAACCAATCGGATTTGCCTGTCTCATTACCAAAAGATATAGAAATCTCCGCTAACAAGATTAATGCTTTAGGTAATAATAATAATTGGATAAATACAACATGTCCAAAATGTGGAATAGCGGCAAGAAAAGAAACTGATACTATGGACACTTTCATGTGTTCATCTTGGTATTTTTTAAGATACCCATCTTCAAAATGTTCAACTAAGCCATTTGAAAAGAATGAAATTAATAAGTGGTTACCTGTAGATCAATATGTTGGAGGAGTAGAGCATGCAATATTGCATTTGTTATATGCAAGATTTTTCACAAAAGCTTTGCGAGATAATGAACTATTTGATATAGATGAACCTTTCAAAAAACTATTAACGCAAGGAATGGTTCAGGCCGCAGCCTATAAAAACAATAAAACTGGTAAATATGTTTCTCCTTCCGGTATTACTGACTTATCAAATCCTACAGATCCAATTGACAATTCTAAACTCGAAGTTCTTTTCGAGAAGATGTCTAAGTCTAAATATAATGGAATAGACCCTGAATCAGTAATTAAAAAATATGGAGCAGATACAGCAAGAATGTTTATATTATTTAAAGCACCACCAGAAAAAGATTTGGAATGGGGAGATACAGATGTTGAAGGACAATTTAGATTTTTAAGTAGGATTTGGAAGCTTTATAAAAATTGTGCAAAAGATATAAATAGTAAATCTAATTCCTATCCAGATAAAGAAAAAAGTTTAATAAAGTCAATGAATATTGCTATAAAAGAAATTTCAAATGACATATTAAATAACCAATTTAATACTGCGATTTCAGAACTAATGAAGTTTCACAATTCATTATCAAATTCCATTAATGACATAAACAATAATTTAAAAATTGATGCTTTAAAAACATTTTGTATTTTGTTGGCTCCATTTGCACCTCATATTGCAGAAGAAATATGGCATCTTATAGGATTTAAAAAATCTGTACATTTAGAAGACTGGCCTTCCTTTAATGCCGAGGCACTAAAGGAAGATTCATATGAACTAGTAATACAAGTGAATGGAAAAGTTAGAGACAAAGTAAATATTAATAATGATATGAGTGAAGATCAAATTAAAGAATTGACTCTTAAAAGACCTAGCATATTAAAATGGACTCAAGATAAGGAAATAAGAAAAATAATTATTGTTAAAGGAAAAATAATGAATATTGTTGTTTAAGAATTTATTTTTTGAATAACTAATGAATTTGGATTTGACCAATCGCCCTTAACTAAATAATTATCATTACCGAAACACATTTCACGGAGTATAAAAAATATAGCTTCACTAACTGAATTATCAAATAATGATGTTATATCATTTATAGAATATTCTCCACCTTCATCTAATAAATTACTTACTTTTTGTTGATACTCAATAATATTTGCAGCTGCTTTCTTTCCAGCTTCAACTCCAGGCTGATCATATGCATTTATATTTACCAATTCAGCGTAGAAGGATACAGCCCTCTCAAATAAAGCGATTAAGGCACCTAGTGAAAAACAATTTAACTTTTCTAACGTAATAGTGATACTTTGTCTGTTTTCACTAGAGAGTGCTGATCTGGTTCCTTGCAAAAAACCAGAAAGATATTCTTTAGGATTCTCTTTTTCATCAAATATATTAGTAGATGGAGAATCTAATAATTCAATAAAAATACAAAAGAAATTATCAATACCATCTCTCAGTTGCTGAACATAAGCATGCTGATCTGTAGATCCTTTATTACCAAAAACGGAAATACCTTGATTAACTACTTGACCATTCCTATTAAATTTCTTTCCTAATGATTCCATTACTAATTGCTGAAGATATTTACTAAAAACCTGTAACCTATCTCTATAAGGTAATACGACCATATCTCTCTTTCCTATACCATCCCCAGTTAAATACCATGCGGATGATAATAGTGCTGCTGGATTATTTTTAAAATCACTTATACGTGTGGCTTCATCCATTAATGATGCACCTCTGATAAATTCAGAGATATTTTCATTAATAAGAGCTAATGGAAGTAATCCCACAGAGCTTGTAATACTAGTTCTTCCACCAACCCAATCTTGCAAATTAAATATTTTTAACCAATTTTCAGAAGTAGCTTTTTTAAATAACTTACTACCTTTCATAGTTATAGCTATAGCGTTAGAATTCCATTCAAGAGAATTGTTTTCGCAGTGACTTTTAATAATTTCCATAGCAATTCTAGGTTCAGGCGTACCACCTGATTTGCTTACTACTACAAATAATGTTCTTGATAATTTTTCAGATAACTCTTCTAACTTTTCGCTAATTAAAAAAGGATCAACATTATCGATATAAGAAAAATTTAAGCCTTTAGAACACTTCTGCAGTGACTCTGTAATAAGTAATGGTCCTAATCCACTTCCACCAATTCCTATCCATAGAACATCAGTATACTGCTGATTATTCTTATTCTTAATATCCCCATTTAAAATTTGTTTTCCAAATTCAGAGATTGAATTAATATCTGCTCTAATTTCATCTCCTATTTTTGAAGAGGGTGAAATTGATGGATTTCTAAGCCAATAATGTCCAACTTGTCTATTTTCATCAATATTTGAGATTGCACCATTTTCTAATTCTTTTATTGATGAAAAAACATCTTTAAATTTATCTTCTAAATTATTTATCTCTTTACTTGTGAAATTAATTTTGCTTATGTCTAACCAAATATTTAATTTTTTATCAAACCAAAGATAATTACAAAATTTATCCCAAGAGTTTAAATCTCCATTCATTTGATATATATGTTTCTTTAATTTTATTATTCAATTATATCTATACGAATAGTACATAGATTTGAATCATTTAAATTTGTTTAAATTATTATCTTCAAATAGATATGTTTTTGAATATAAACAATTAAAATTGAGGGTTTTTTTTATTTCATATGAATTTATCATTGGATAAAATAAAAAAATTTTGGATAGATCATTTAATTACATAATTTCGCCTGAGATATCTGAATTTAGAAGATTTTCCCCTAAATTAAAAATAGGTGTACTTGCTTCTGGGAAAGGAACAAACTTTCAGGAATTAATTGATCTCTCAGAAAAAGGAGAATTAGATATAGATATAAAAATTCTAATAACTAACAAAGATGATGCAGGATGTATAAAGAGAGCTGAAAGTAAAAAAATACCTCACAAAATTATAAGAGGCAAAGACTTTCTGCAAAAGGAGGCATTTGAATTAGAAATTGTAAATTCTTTAATTCATTACGATGTTGAACTTGTGGTTATGGCAGGCTGGATGAAAATTGTTACTCCTTTTTTTATTAATAAATTTAAGAATAAGATAATAAATATTCACCCTTCATTACTTCCCGCATATAAAGGTGGTTCTGCGATAAAGGACTCTATATTAAATGGTTCAAAAATAACTGGTTGCTCAGTACATTTTGTAGAAGAGGAGGTAGATAGTGGATCATTGATAATGCAAGCTGCATTGTCAATTAGAGATGATGATGATATTGAATCACTTTCCAAAAGGATACAAATGCTTGAGCATAAAATTTTACCTCACTCAATCTCTCAAGCTGGGTTTTTGATAAGAAGTAATTTTATGGAAAATTATTAGTTAAATCAAGACCTTCATCCATTGAAAATCCACTCATAAGATTTAAATTTTGAATTGCTTGCCCAGACTGACCTTTTAACAAATTATCAATTGCAGATAAAATAATAATCCTCCCATTTCGAATATCAACTTTAACAGAAAGGAAAATTTGGTTTGTATTTTTAACCCATTTTGTAGATGGGAATATATCTACAGGTAAGACCCTAATATTTTTGAAATTTCTATAATAATTATCCAAAAGAATTCTGCAATCATCAGAAGTTAATCCTGGATCTCTTAATCTCCCATATATAGTCGAATGCATACCCCTTGATATCGGAACCAAATGAGGAGTAAAGAGCAGTTCAATTTTATTTCCAGATATTAAAGATGCTACTTGTTCGATCTCTGAGGTATGTCTATGGTTAATCAATCCATATGCTGATAGACCTTCTCCACATTCTGATAAAAGTAGCTTTTGGTTTGGTTCTCGACCACCACCAGAAGTCCCGCTTTTAGAATCAATTACTATACCTTCATTTTCTATAATTCCTTGAGAAAGATAAGGAGCTAATGGAATAAGAGCAGATGTTGGATAACATCCTGGACAGGCAATTAATCTTCCTTTTGAAATGGCTTCTTTATTTATTTCAGGAAGACCATAGACTGCCTCTTTGCATAAATCATCGTCACTCCTTTTATAAATAGAAGCTTCTTTGGAATATACTTTTTTCCATTCGTCTAAGGACTTATATCTGTAATCAGCTGATAAATCAATTACTTTAACTCCTCTATCTAATAATTTTCTTGTCAATGTTGAAGATATTCCATTTGGTAAGCAAAGCAATGCTACATCTGAATTTTTTGAAATATTATCTACTGAAATATCTTCTATATAAGGATCATTATCTAGATAAATAAAAGGGAAATTATCATTCCACTTTGATCCAGAGGTTTTATTACCTCCTAAAAATGAAATTTTGTATTTTTTATTCTTCTTTAAAAGATTTATCGCTTGAATACCTCCGTAACCAGTAGCACCAACTATTGCAACATTCATTTCTTTGAATTGGCAGACTTTGAGATAGGATTATAAAGTGTTGAATTAAAGGTAACTAAAACACTATTTTTCTATATTGATAGGAATAATGAAAGAAACAAGTCCCAAATCAAATAATGGAACAATTTTGGATATAAATGAATCTTTTAAAATTGAATTTGATCCTATCAGCGATGCGTTGGCAGCGATAAGAAATGGTGAATGCATAATTGTTGTAGATGATGAAAGAAGAGAAAATGAAGGAGATTTAATATGTGCGGCGCAGTTTGCAACTCCACAGCAAATTAATTTTATGGCTACTGAGGGACGTGGCCTTATATGCCTAGCTATGCAAGGTGAAAAGCTTGACTCTTTAGATTTACCATTAATGGTAGATAGAAATACAGATGAAAATCAAACAGCTTTTACGATATCAATTGATGCTGGCCCTGAGAATAATGTTACAACTGGAATTTCCGCCGAAGACAGGGCAAAGACAATTCAAGTTGCAATAAACCCAAATACAAAACCTGATGATTTAAGAAGGCCAGGGCATATTTTTCCATTAAGAGCAAAGAAAGGTGGAGTATTAAAAAGGGCAGGGCATACCGAAGCGGCAGTAGATATTGCGGCAATGTCAGGTCTTTATCCCGCTGGAGTAATTTGTGAAATACAAAATCCTGACGGTTCCATGTCAAGACTTCCACAACTTAAAGAGTATGCGAAACAATGGGGAATGAAATTAATTTCTATAGCTGATTTAATAAGTTATCGGTTTCAAACTGAGAGATTTGTATTTAGGAAATCTGATGCAGTTCTTCCAAGTATTTTTGGTAATTTCAAAGCTTATGGATATGTTAATGAACTTGATGGTTCAGAGCACGTTGCACTAGTTAAACAAAAATCATCAAATTTAAGCGAACCTGTACTTGTAAGAATGCATTCAGAGTGCTTAACTGGCGATGCTTTTGGATCATTACGTTGTGATTGTAGACCCCAGTTAGAGGCGGCTTTATCAAGGATAGAAAAGGAGGAAGAGGGGGTTGTTGTTTACTTGAGACAAGAAGGTAGAGGTATTGGTCTAATAAATAAATTAAAAGCATATAGCTTACAGGATGGTGGATTAGATACTGTTGAAGCTAATGAAAAATTAGGTTTTCCAGCCGATCTTAGAAATTATGGAGTTGGAGCACAGATATTAACCGATCTAGGGATAAAAAAATTAAAATTACTTACAAACAACCCTAGAAAGATTGCTGGATTAGGTGGTTATGGAATAGAGGTTATTGAGAGAGTTCCATTAGTAATTTGTCCAAACGATAATAATGCAGAATATTTGAGTGTAAAAAAAACGAAATTAGGCCACATGATTGATGAAGATAATTCAAATTCCAGTAATATCGATCCATTTATTTCAATTTTTCTTGACGGAGAATATAAATCTATTGATCTAGTTCCAATAAAAAATAACGTTATTAAATTCTGTAATGAAAATAACATCAATATTAAACTAGAGAGTACACCAAGATTATTGGCTTTTTGGAATCGACCAAAATTAGTATGGCGAATTTTGCATGATCAGGATAGAACCAATTCCAACATTACTGATGAAGAAATAAAAAATATAGAATTATTTATTCAGTTTTTATCCAATTATCAAAATAGTACAAAGATTGGAATTATTGTTTCTAGAAATATTGAACAGGCATTACACCCAAAAAATAGCATCAAATTAATCCATACTAAATTTACTATTAATAATGAATTATTATATTCATCTACAAGAAAATTTAATCTAGATAAAGAGACATTTAGTATTGTTTTTGAAGGCTAAATTACTATTTTAAAGTTGCCTTTAAAATTTTTGACCCATTAGTAAGCTTTAGCACTACATCCATATCATCAGTCTTACCAAAAACAGTATGAACCCCATCGAGATGAGGCTGTGGTTCATAAACTATGAAAAACTGACTTCCACCTGTATCCTTTCCTGCATGAGCCATTGAAAGTGAACCTTTTAGGTGTTTATTGGAATTAATTTCACATTTTATATTATATCCAGGCCCACCAGTTCCAGGCATACCTGATGCTCCATCACGAGTATTTGGACATCCACCCTGAGCCATAAATCCAGGAATCACTCTATGAAATGCTAGACCATCATAAAAACCATCACTAATTAGGCTCGTGAAGTTTTTAACTGTATTAGGTGCATCGTCAGAGAAAAATTCAATATTAATGTTCCCAACTTCTGTTTCAAATAATGCAGTTGTCATGTTTTATTTGTTTAGTAATTAATAAATATTTTAGTGGCTAAAGCAACTTTTCAAGGTTTTCCTTAATAGTGTTTATATCAATGCTATCTTTATTACTATTTTTGTCTTCCTCCCAATTTTCAACTTCTAAGTTTTTTTGGGGTGGTGAAATTAATAACCTATCTTCTGCGGTTTTAGGTACAAAATCTTTTTCTACTAATTTGCATTCATAATCTAATTTAATGCAGAAATCCTTTATTTCTTCTATGTTGATCATTTCAACTGTTGGCTGAGGAAAATCTTGAGCTTCTAAGAGACCACAATATCTTGTTGCATCATCCTTATCTTCAAACATGAGAACAATGGTCCTTCCTTTAAGTTCTATTGAATGAATTCCTTCCTTATGTGTTCCTGAATTGTATAAAAGAACAAATACGTTCATAAATATCGTTTTTTCTATTTATATAATATTTGATTAAGAATCAGGAAGTGATAATTCTTGTAATCTTGTATATAAAGCAATTTCTTCATCATTAATATCAGCAGGTATCACTACCAAGATTTCAACATATTGATCACCTACATTATCTTCGAAAGTTAAACCCCTGCCTTTTAAACGTAACATTCTTCCTGTAGATGATTTTGGTGGCACTTGAAGTGTGACATTTCCATCAAGGGTAGGAACCTCTACTGCACAACCAAGAAGAGCATCATGAGGAAATAACTCTAATTTATATAAAACTCTTAAACCATCTATTCTTAGACCATTTTCCGTTTGAACTTTTAACTGTAGATAATGATCTTTACCTCCTCTTGCAATATTTTCAAGTCTTAATCTCCAGCCATCTCCAGCGAAAGGAGGCGTATCAACCTCTACTACAGTTTCATCTTCAAGCTCAATTAAAATTGAAGCTCCATTTAAGGCCTCATCAGGAGTTAATTCAATAACTGTTTCAATATCTTGGTGGAGTTTAACTGGTGGCGGCTCTTCTGGAGAAGTTGTAGGGTATTGAAAATTGTTAAATTCATCATTATTTGCATTTATCGATTCATCCTCAAATGGTTCATCATCATATTCCTCATAATTCTTTGGTGAGTATTCATATCCAAATAATGAATCAAGATAATCTTGAAAATCAGGAAAACCTGTCTTGAAATTATTATTTTCGTAATTATCCTTGATATTTTCATCCAAACTATTTTTTCTTACATTAGGGTTACGAAGATATTCGTATGCTTCGTTAATTAACTTAAATCTTTCTTCTGCATTAAGATCGTTTTTATTTAAATCTGGATGCCATTTTCTTGCTTCTCTTCGAAAGGCCTTTTTAAGTTCTTTATCATCAAAGTCAGGGGATAAACCCAAAATCGACAAATAGTCTTTTTTAGAGGAAGTAGTCATTGTCCCATGGATCATCATCCCTAGAATTACCATACCTCGAATTTCTATAATTTCTATTCATTTGATTATCCCAAGGATCATCATCCCAATAATCATCTGAAAAGAGTTCATCCTTTAATGATCCAAATGTATTTTTAATGCCCTGGAGGGGATTATTATCAGTTTTCTTTTCTGCCGCAAATTTTCTGTTTAAACCGAATAATGCTTCTTGTAGGGCACTTACTGAAATTTCTAATTCTTGAGGATCATCGTCATCTATATACTCTTCAACATCTTGAATGGCTAATTCAACAGCTCGTTGTTGCCTTTCGGCACCATAAGGACCAAATTCTAATGAAGCATCCCTAAGTCTTCTCTCAGCTTGAGCAATAAGAGTTAAAGCACTATTTTTTCTATCAATTACAGATCTTCTCTTCCTGTCTTCATTAGCTTTTGCTTTGGCTTCTTCAATTATTGAATTTATTTCTTGTTCATTTAAATTAGAACCACCAGAGATTGTAACTGTTTGCTTTCTTCCAGTTGTTCTATCAGTTGCACTTACCTCTAAAAGACCATTAGCATCAATATCAAAAGCTACCTGGACTTGTGGTATCCCTCTTGGAGCTGGAGGTATTCCTGAAAGTCTAAATTTACCAAGTGATTTATTTTCAGAGGCTAAAGGCCTTTCTCCCTGCCGTACTTGAACAACAACTGATGATTGATTAGCTTCGGAAGTACTAAAAACATCAGATTGTCTAACTGGTATTGGCGTATTACGAGGAATGAGTACCTTCATAAGACCACCAATAGTTTCTAAACCTAAAGATAAGGGAGTAACGTCATTTAGAAGTAAATCTTGTAAATCACCACTAATAATTCCAGATTGTATTGCAGCTCCAACTGCTACGACTTCATCAGGATTAACAGATTGACAAGGATCATTTGGTACAAGTGTTTTTACTAATTGTTGAACCATTGGAATTCTTGTGCTGCCTCCGACAAGAACTACCTCATCTATATCTTCTGCGTTCCATCCAGAATCATCTAATGCTATTTGCACAGGCTCAAATAATCTATCTAGAAGATCTTGAGATAATGATTCAAATATTTTTCTATCTAAGATTTCTTCAATATGTAATGGACCCTCTTTACTAGTGGTGATAAAAGGTAAGGATATTTTTGTTTTTTGCAATCCAGATAATTCACATTTAGCTTTTTCAGCAGCCTCAGTTAATCTCTGCAAAGCTTGCCTATCCCTTCTTAGATCAATATCATGTTTAGCAAGAAATTTTTCTGCAAGCCAATCAACTATTTTTGAATCAAAATTGTTCCCTCCTAGCTGTGTATCACCACAAGTGGCTTTAACATCAAATACACCATTTGAAATTTTTAATAAAGAGACGTCAAATGTTCCTCCCCCTAAATCAAAAACCAAAACATTATTAGAAGAACTTTTTTCAAAACCATAAGCTAAAGCTGCTGCTGTAGGTTCATTTAGGATTCTATCTACTTTTATACCAGCCAATATTGCAGAATCCTTTGTAGCTTGCCTTTGAGATTCATTGAAATAGGCAGGGACTGTAATAACAGCAGAGTCAACAGTATCTCCAAGATATGTTTCAGCATCATTAATTAATTTTCTAATTAATGAGCTAACTAATTCTTCTGGTGCATACTCTCTTTCTGTATTTGGACTAAGAACTCTAACGCTTCCAGTTTTATTAGCCTTTACATTGTAAGGAACAGAAATACTATTCTCATCTAATTCATCCCAGTCACTGCCAATAAATCTTTTTAGGTTATAAAATGTATTCTTAGGATTTAGAACAAGTTGTCTTCTTGCTTGATCTCCTATTACTATTTCTTTGTCTTTTGTAAACCCAACTATTGAAGGTGTAGTTCTAGAACCTTCAGAATTGGCAATAACAATTGGACGACCAGCTTCTATAACTCCGACAACAGAGTTAGTAGTACCCAAATCAATTCCAACTATTTTCCCCATGAATTAAGATCGCTAAATTAAAGCAAAATTACTAATAATTTAATTAATTTTTGTCTTAGATATCTACATATAATAGTAAAAATCAAATATTTTCAACTTAATTTAAATAAATAAGATTATTTATAACTTGTCAAAAAGATTACCACCTATTTTAAAAGATATTTTAAAGACAAAGATGTTGATGTATTTAACCAAAATAAACTAATATAAAACGGAGAGAGAGGGATTCGAACCCTCGATAAAGTTGCCCCTATACAGCATTTCCAGTGCTGCGCCTTCAACCACTCGGCCACCTCTCCCAAGAAAACCATTTTAACCCTTGATCATCCCATATTAGAGGAAAGTTATTTGAAAAAGACTTTCACAGTCACGATTAAAAATAAAGAAACCGGAAAGGTCTACCAAGAGCAGGTTAATAGTGATGATTACATACTTAAGGAATTTGAAAAGAAAGGATTCAAACTTGCATTTTCATGTAGAAATGGTTGCTGTACAAGTTGTGCAGTTAAAATTAAGTCTGGCACCTTACAACAACCTGAAGCCATGGGTGTATCTCAGGCTTTAAAAGACAAAGGTTATGCACTTCTTTGTGTCGCTAAAGCAACTTCAGATCTTGAGCTAGAAACTACATATGAAGATGAAGTTTACGATTTACAATTTGGACAATACTTTGGGAGGGGAAACACAAGAGTTGCACCACCTTGGGAATTTGAGGAAGATTAACTATCATGTTTGAATTATGTGAAATAGAGGAACTTGCAAATCAAGTTAACTTATCCATTTTGTATGAAATAGCAAAGAATTCCGCTCAAATTGGTAATGAAATTTTAAAAGTTAATTACAATAAAATTCAAAAAATATCATCAAAGGGTAGGAAGGGTGATCTAGTTACCAATGTAGATTTAGAAGTTGAAAATAAAATAAAAGAATATTTATTAGAACAGACACCAAACGTATCTATTAATGCAGAGGAATCTGGTAAATTAACCAAATCTTCGGATTTAACGTGGTGTATAGACCCATTAGACGGTACAACAAATTATTCCCATGGATATCCTTTTTTTGGGACTTCTATAGGTCTTGTATATAAAAATAAGCCAATTATAGGCGCTATTTCAGTACCTTATCTAAATGAACTATATTCAGCCTGTATAGGTTTAGGCTCATTCTGCAATGATAGTGAACTTAAAGTATCGAATCCCTCTAATCTATCTGATAGTCTTCTTGTAACAGGCTTCTCTTATGACAGATTTGAGACAGAGGATAATAATTATGCTGAATTTTGTTACTTAACACATAAAACTAGAGGTGTTAGAAGAGGAGGTGCAGCAGCAGTTGATCTAGCATTTGTTGCGGCAGGTAAGGTAGATGGATATTGGGAAAGAGGATTGGAGGTTTGGGACCTGGCGGCCGGTGCTATTATTGTTAAAGAGGCTGGTGGTATTATTTCTGATTATCCATCAGGTGAATTTAATTTAAGTTCAGGAAGAATTTTAGCTTGTTCTCCCAGCCTTGAGAATGAATTAAAAAATGAACTAGATAAAGTCTCTCCATTTAAAAAAAATCTCTATACCTAAAATAAATTAAATATTAAAATGACAGATATAAAGGAAATTAAATTAGTCGATGTAAAAAATAACTCAAACATCATAAATAATTTAAATAGTATTTATAAACTATGGGGATATGAAGAGGTTTCACCCTCATTTATAAATACTTTAGAGACCATAAAAGGCCGTGGCGTTATTGACGAAAATCATGTTGTAGGAATAGTAAGTAATAATTCATTATGTCTTAGACCAGAAATGACAACATCAATTGTTAAATTGTCATCTACTAGATTAATAAATAAGAAAAGACCTATAAGATTATTCACCAATGGAATGGTTTTTGATAAAAAACAAAATAATAAAAATTCATTTAAGTTACAAGAAAAATTGCAGAGTGGAATTGAATTAATTGGATATGATACAAAATACCCAGAAATTGAAGTTATTAATATTTTGTTTGATTCAATCGATAATATTAATTTGAAAGATGGTTGTAATTTATTTCTATTAGTAAGCACCACAAAAATAATGGACTTGATACTGAACAAATATAAGAATAATAATTTTGAAGAAATTAAGAAAAGTCTGGTTAATTTTGATCAAGATAATTTATCTAAATTAGGAATAGATGAAGATGATAAATATATTCTTAAAGATCTTTTATTCACACGAGGAGAGCCAATTGCAATATTAGAAAAATTAAAAACTATATATGGTACCAGTAAAACACTAGATGACTTAAATTTTTTATTTGAAACGTTATCAAAAATATCAAAAAAATATGGTGTTAAATTACAACTTGATCCCACTTTTCAACCTCACTTAAATTTATATGAAGGAATAGTTTTTCAACTAATAGGGGATAATGGTAGAAATAAAAGCGTGATCGCAAGAGGTGGAAGATATGATGAATTAGTAAGATCATTTAGTCCTAATGAGAAAATATTTAATGGGATTGGATTTTCAATTTCAGTAGATGTTTTAAGAAATTTAATTAAGGAAGAAAAGACAGATAAAAAAAAGATTTTATTGATGTTTAAAGATTCATATTTGTTAGAAAAAGGTATGAATGAACAAAAAGTACAACAGAAAAAAGGAAATATTGCTGTCTTACATTTAAATCCATGTAATGACTTGGCTAAAGCCAATCAAATTATGAAAGAAAATAATTGTAGTAATATTTTGTGGGTTAAATAAAACCTTTAAAAAAATTTATTTATCTTTTAAATTCATATCTTGTTCGGACAATACTCCTAATTAAACTTGATTAACTAGTTTTTACGAAATAAGATTTAATATGTTTGATTTTTTTTAAATGGAAAAAGGCGAAATTCGTATTAATACCGAAAATATTTTCCCAATTATCAAGAAGGCAGTATATTCTGACCATGAAATCTTTTTAAGAGAACTTGTTAGTAATGGTGTTGACGCAATTAGTAAAAGAAGAATGGCCTCTATGGCAGGTGATTGCGAGAATAATGAGGAGGCTCAAGTAAAAATAAAAATAAACCGAGAAAAAAATACCTTAACCATTTCGGATAATGGAATTGGAATGAATGATGAAGAAATTAAGAAATACATAAATCAAGTTGCATTTTCTAGTGCTGAAGAATTCCTAACAAAATACAAAAAAGATAATGATGAATTTATAGGTCATTTTGGACTAGGTTTTTATTCAAGTTTCATGGTGGCAGATAGAGTTGATATATTAACTAAGTCGGCAATTGGGGAATCAAAAGCTTTTAAATGGTCTTGTGATGGATCTCCAAGCTTCACGTTAGAGGAATCAGAAAGAAAGACAATTGGTACAGATGTTATTCTTCACCTACTTGAAGAAGAAAAAGAGTTTATCGAGCCTGAAAGGATTAAATCACTAATAAAAAAATATTGTGATTTTATGCCAATAGATGTCTTATTAGAAGAAGAGACAATTAATAAGAAAAATCCTCCTTGGAGAAAACAACCTAGTGAATTAAAAGATGAAGATTATATTGAGTTATATAAATACCTTTATCCTTTCCAGGGAGATCCACTGTTATGGATTCATTTAAATACAGATTATCCATATGACATACAAGGGATATTGTATTTCCCAAAGTTGTCAGGTAGAGCTGATTGGGAAAAGGGAGAAATAAAACTATTTTGCAATCAAGTATTCGTAAGCGATTCAATTAAAGAGATAGTTCCAAAATACCTTTTACCTCTAAGAGGAGTTATTGACTCCACAGATATACCTCTAAATGTTAGTAGAAGTGCATTACAAACAGATAGAAAAGTCAGGTCTATATCATCATTTATCTCAAAAAAAATCGCTAATAAACTCAAGGATTTGATAAAAAATTCTCCAGAATTTTATGCAGAAATTTGGGATTCAATCTCTGCTTTTATTAAAATTGGTGCTATCGAAGACGAAAAATTTGCTGATTTAGTCAATGACAGTATAATTTTCGAAACAATAATAAATTCAGATAAAGAAGTAACTAAAGATATTGAAAATAAATCCCTTATCAAGACCAATGATAAATATTTTACAACTCTCGCAAATTACAAAGAGCGAAATAAATTAACTGATTCTAAAAAAATAATTTACTGTTCAGATTTGATTGCACAATCTAGTGCATTAAATATCTGTTTATCTGATAATAAAGAAGTTATTAAATCAGATCCCTTAATTGACTCGCAATTTCTTCCATGGTTGGAAAGTAAAAATGAAGAGTATCAATTTCAAAGAGTAGATTCAGAAATAAATGAACTAGAAGATAAAGAATCTAAAGAAATTGTAGATAAGGATGGCAAATCAAATACAGATAATCTAAGAGATACGATAGTTAAGGCTCTTAACAATGAGAAAGTAACAGTTAAAGTGCAGTCACTTTCAAGTAAAGATGCTCCACCAGCGATGATCTTGCTTCCAGAGCAAATGAGAAGAATTAATGATATGGGCGCTTACATGGAACAAAAGATGCCTGGCTTACCTGAATATCATGTGCTCTTAATTAATAAAGAACATCCACTTATTGTTGGTCTTAATAAAATTACAGGCAACAAAATAATTATTGATGAAAAAGATCCAATTGAGAATCCATTGGCATCTAAAATTGCTAATCATGTTTACGATATGGCTAAGCTTTCCGTTGGTGGATTAGATCAAGAACAGATAATTAATTTACAAAATAATAATGCCGAATTAATTTCAGAATTACTTAATTCAACAAATTGAGTCATGTGTTAGTATTTTTATAGATATAACTCAAAACATGTCAAGAGTTTGCGAATTGACCGGTGCAAAAGCTAATAACGGGATGGCAGTAAGCCACTCACATATTCGTACAAAAAAATTGCAAGAAGTTAATCTCCAAAAAAGGAGACTTTGGTGGGAAGAAGGCAAAAAATGGGTGAATATTAAAATTAGCACCAAAGCACTAAAGTCTATACAAAAAGTAGGTTTAGATAAATTTGCTAAATCAAATGGAGTTGATTTAAAAAAATTCTAAATTTGATGAGAAATTTAGTTGTAAGTATATTAATATCTTTTATCTTTTTAATTAATTGTAATTCAGCAATCGCTTTTGACTTTGCTCCTGAAGTTGGAGATTTTGCTCCAAACTTTCAATTAGAAGGTTTTAATAAAAATATAAAAACTAAAAAAATTTGGGAATTAAATGATTTTCAAGGTAAGTGGCTTGTTATGTATTTTTATCCAAAGGACTTTACCGCAGGTTGCACTATTGAAGCTAAAGGTTTTTCGGAATTAAAAAAAGATTTTTCAAAATATAATGCCGAAATTGTTGGTATTAGCGCTGATAATCAAGATTCTCATGAAAGTTTCTGCAGCGAGAAATCTATAAACTACACATTATTATCCGATCCTGAAGGAATTATTAGCGATAAATATGGTTCTTGGATTCCTCCATTTTCAGATAGAAATACTTTTTTGATTTCTCCAGAAGGGGAAATTTCTTATAGATGGATAAGTGTTTTACCTATAAATCATGCCAAAGAAGTACTTAATGTACTAAAGAAAAAAATATAAATTTTGCACGAACTTTCATTTGGAACCTGGTTAATTCACATCTCTTCGGTCATTGAATGGATATTTACCATCTTTGTTATATACAAAATATCTACATATAAAGAATATAATTTATTTTTTTGGTTAAGCTTAGCTATGGTTCCAAACTTAATAGGAGCTATGTGCGCTATTACTTGGCATATCTATGATAATGATGATGTATTGTATGGATTAGTAACGCTTCAAGGGATATTTACATTTATTGGAAATTCAACATTAGCTCTCGCATCATTCACTATTTTCAAAAAGGAAGAGAATTATGAATGATTTATTTTTTAAATTTATAGAAAAATTAGGTTCCATTGATAACACATTATTGTTCGCAGTATCAATAATTCCATATGCAATATTTTTGTTTTACTTATATAAAATCAAATCTGTTAATATTTTTGTAAAAACAGGATTTTCCTTAACTGTTTTATTCGTATTCATAACTATATTGGTATCTATCTTCACACTAAATTACTATAATAAAACCCTTGTTGAGGTTGACTTCCTGCATGGCTTTGCAGAATCATTCCTAACAGTAAGTGATTTTGTTATTTTGTATGGATTTACAAAGTTTTTAAATAGCTTAGAAGTAAACAACTCTTAAGACCTTTTACAATTTTGTGTTTTTTAGGTAAAAATATTAGAGAATATATGAAAATAACGATTTTTTATGTTTACTACATTATTTGCAGCTGCAGATCCAGCAACTTTTTCTTGGTCTCCAAAGTGTGCCGTCGTAATGATTGCATGTAATGTTTTTGCTTATGCAATTGCTAGAGCAACAATAAGAAAACCTAATGAAGGTTTTGAAATACCTAATTCAAAATTCTATGGTGGTTTAAGTCACGCTTCTGTTGTAGGTGCTAATTGCCTTGGGCATATTTTCGGAATTGGAGCAATCTTAGGATTAGCATCACGTGGGGTTTTATAAAAATTTATTTATTAAATTTTTAATAATCTAACTTAAACTTTTTAACAATTTTATCTGCCATCTGATCAGGCATAAGTCCTAATTTTTCTTTACTCTGATCAGGTGAAGCATGATCAACTAAAACATCAGGTATACCTACTCTGTATACAGGAATATTTATTTCATTATCGTTTAATAATTCAACTATTGCGGAACCAAATCCCCCTATTAGGGTTCCTTCTTCCATAGTTACAACTTTTTGAATCCTACTTGCTAAAGGCATAATAAGATTTTTATCGAGAGGCTTCACAAATCTTGCATTAATAAGACATGCATTAATATTCATATTTTTTAGTATCTTTGCTGTTTCGATAGCTGATGCGACCATTGAACCATAAGCAATAATTAAAATATCCTCTCCTTCTTCAAGTATTTCAGCTTCGCCTATGTTTAAAGGTTCCCAACCCTCATCCATTACAGCCACTCCTAACCCAGAGCCTCTGGGTATTCTTAGTGCTGTAGGACCATTATGGTTTATTGAAGTTATTAACATTCTCTGTAATTCAGACTCATCTTTTGGGGCCATCAATACAAAATTAGGTATAGATCTCATATAACTGATATCGTACTGACCTTGGTGAGTAGGACCGTCAGCTCCAACTATCCCAGCTCTATCAAGTACGAATGATACAGGTAAATTTTGTATCCCTACATCATGAATTAATTGATCGAAAGCACGTTGAAGAAAAGTACTATAAATAGCTACAACAGGCTTTAGACCATCGCACGACATTCCTGCCGCAAGAGTAACTGCATGTTGTTCTGCTATTCCTACATCGATATATTGGTCTGGAATATTTCTTTGCAATATATCTAAACCAGTACCTGTAGCCATTGCAGCTGTAATGCCAACGACTTTGCTATCTTGTTCACATATTTTTAATAAGGTTTGACCAAATATTTTACTATAACTAACAGGCTTAGGTTTCTTTGATGGAATAGATTTCCCAGTAGTCAGATCAAATGCAGACTGTGCATGATATCCTACCTGGTCAGCTTCTGCATAAGGATAACCCTTACCTTTTGTTGTGACAACATGAACAAGTACAGGTTTTTTAAGTTTATGAGCAGCGTTAAAAGTATTTACTAAATTCCCAATATCATGACCGTCAATAGGACCCATATATGTAAATCCAAGTTCTTCAAAAACAGCACCAACCTTAGGCACAGCCAATCGTCTAACACTTCCTTTAATATTTTTCAATTCTTCTGGTATATCCTTACCAATTAAGGGAATATTTTTTACACTTTCTTGAACACTATCGGATAAAAATTGCAATGGCGGACTAACTCTTACCTTATTTAAGTAAGATGAAAGGGCTCCAACTGGAGGTGAAATAGACATATCATTATCGTTTAATACAACAACTAAAGGAGTATTTGGTAAGTGTCCTGCATGATTTATAGCTTCTAATGCCATTCCTCCAGTTAATGCTCCATCTCCAATAACAGCAACACATTTATAATTCTCACCTTTTCTGTCTCTTGCTATTGCCATTCCTAAAGCAGCAGAAATAGAAGTGCTTGCATGTCCAGCACCAAAATGATCAAATTTACTTTCACTTCTTTTTAGATATCCAGCTACTCCATTTTGTTGCCTAAGGGAATCAAATTGACTGAAACGACCTGTTATTAATTTATGAGGATAACCTTGATGTCCTACATCCCAAACAACTTTGTCAAAATCTAGATCAAGAGTTTGATATAAAGCCAATGTAAGCTCAACTACACCTAAACCAGGGCCAAGATGTCCACCGCTAGTAGATACTACTTGAAGGTGTCTTTCTCTAATTTGACAAGCAATTTCCTCTAATTGTGAAACTGTTAAGCCATGAAGTTGATTTGGATGACTTAACTCACTTAAAAGCATTTAACAAAAATAGGTATCTATCTAATCTAAAACGTAAAGGTGCAAAATGAGTATTTTTTTGGAAATAGATCATGTAATGTTTTATTAGATTAATAATTAATGCTAAAAATATATATATGGATGATTATTTTGAAAAAATACTTCAAGCTGAAGTCTATGAAGTAGCAAAAAAAACACCCCTAGAAAAAGCTCATAATTTAAGTAATACACTTAATAATGAAGTTTTTCTAAAAAGAGAAGATCTTCAAGATGTATTTTCATTCAAAGTAAGAGGTGCATATAACAAAATGAGTAAGCTCACCAATTCTCAGCTTTCTCAGGGAGTAATTACATCAAGTGCTGGTAATCATGCTCAAGGTGTTGCTCTTAGTGCTCTAAAGCTAAATTGCCAAGCGACAATATTAATGCCCATTACAACGCCTCTCGTAAAAGTTAATGCTGTGAAAAAGTTAAAAGCAAAAGTTATATTATTTGGTGATAATTATGATGAAACTTACAAAGAAGCAATAAGGATTAGCAAAGAAAGAAATTTATGTTTTATTCATCCTTTTGATGATCTAGATGTAATAGCAGGACAAGGAACTATAGCTATTGAACTTGAACAGCAACTAAAGGAAAAACCCTATGCAATTTATATTGCTGTTGGTGGTGGAGGATTGATATCAGGAATATCCTTATATATTAAAAAAATATGGCCTGAAGTAAAAATAATTGGGGTAGAGCCTGAAGATGCAGACGCTATGACAAAATCTTTGGAAGAATCAAAAATTGTGGAATTATCTTCTGTTGGTCAATTTGCAGATGGAGTGGCGGTTAAAAAAATTGGTAAAAATACTTTTGATATTGGCAGAAAATATATAGATAAGATGATTACCGTTAATACTGATGAAATATGTGCAGCTATAAAAGATGTTTTTGAGGATACTAGATCAATACTAGAGCCCGCAGGAGCATTATCAATTGCAGGGATGAAAAAAGATATTTTAAATTCGAATCATTCAAATAGAAAAATGGTTGCGATAGCATGTGGTGCAAATATGAATTTTGAGCGGCTAAGATTTGTAGCAGAAAGAGCAGAGCTTGGTGAGTGCAAAGAAGTAATGATGGCTGTTGAAATTCCTGAACGAGCTGGAAGTTTAATTGATTTTTGTAAGTTACTTGATAATAGAAATTTAACTGAATTTAGCTACAGGATGTCGAATTCTAAGAATGCCCAGATCTTTGTAGGAGTTCAAGTATATGGATTAAATGATAAAAAAAATCTTTTAAATTTATTTAGAAGTTCGGAGTACTCATTTATTGACATAAGTGATGATGAATTATCTAAAAATCATCTAAGACATATGGTAGGTGGAAGATTACCAAAGAATTTTAAAGAAATGGATAATAGAGACTTTGTTGAGCTTTTATACAGATTTGAGTTTCCTGAAAGGCCTGGCGCATTAATAAACTTCTTAAATAATATGAAATCTAATTGGTCTATAAGCGTATTTCACTATAGGAATTATGGAGCTGATGTTGGGAAAATTGTTATTGGAGTTTTAATCGATAAAAATGAGATTTTAGAGTGGAATAAATTTGTAAGAATTCTAGGCTATAAATTTTGGGATGAAACTCAAAACGATACATATAGACTATTCCTTGGTGCATCAGATTAAATTTAAGGTAAATTAGGAAAGATTTCGGTAATTAAAATTAATCAATCTGATCTAAAAAATACCACGCCAATGTCTGATATAGATCTAGTAACTAAAGTTGAAGCTGTTCTATATTTAAAAGGCAGACCAATAACAAAAAAGGATCTTTCAGAAATTACTAATTCTGATATAAACTCTATAAATGATGCAATTAAAGATCTAAAAAATAAATACTCTAATCCCAACTCAGCTATTGAATTAAATGCAGTTAATAACAGTTTTTCTCTTGAACTAAAATCAAGTCTTAATGAATTCGTCGATGATTTACTTCCTTCTGATTTGAAAACATCCGAATTAAGGACATTAGCTACTATTGCGATCAAAAAAAAGATCCTACAATCGGATCTTATACTTCTTAGAGGTTCAGGTGCTTATGATCATATTAAAGAATTATTAGAAAAGAAATTTATCGTCAAACGAAAGCAAAAAGATGGTAGATCATTTTGGTTATCATTGTCAGAAAAGTTTTTTCAAACTTTTGCTGTAAGTAATGAATATCTCTCAAATATAGGAAGCAATAATAACAAGCAGCAATAATAAGTAAATGTTAGGATAAATTAAATTACTAAAAGATAATGTTATCTGAGATTTTTGCAGTTCTGGGCCAAACTTTATCAATTTATTCATTCATATTGATAATAAGAATTTTGCTTACATGGTTTCCAGGTATTGATTGGAGTAACGGTGTTTTATCTGCATTAACTTCTATCACAGATCCTTATTTAAACATTTTTAGAGGTATTATCCCTCCAATAGGTGGTTTTGATATTTCATCCTTATTAGCTTTTTTACTTTTAAATGTTATACAAAATTTAGTTACAAATCTCCAGTATGCAAGCTTAGGTTATAGCTGAACTTATCTATCATCTCCTGAACCTCTTATCTTTCCTTTAGCAGCTCTTAATTTTAATTTTTCAAGGTTTTGTAATGCAACATCCTCTAAATTGAAATTTAATTCTGTACAAAGATTTGATATATACCACAAAACATCTCCTAATTCTTTTTTAATACCTAATTTTGATTCGTTATCAAATATTCCATTTTTATCTCTTAAAACCTTTTTCACTTTTTCTGCCACCTCACCAGCCTCTCCAACTAAACCAAGAGTTGGATAAATATTATTTGAGCCTAAATCTGGATATTGTGCTGTTTCTCTAGCTTTTTTCTGATAAGTTTTAAAATCCATGACTTAAATAACTAACTTTGGGTATGGTAAATTTATTTATATCTAGCAATATTATCTATATATGTCGAATATTGATTTAAAAAGAAGAACAAAAATAGTAGCAACTATTGGCCCTGCAACTCAATCTGAAGAGATAATTACAAATTTAATTAAAGCTGGCGTAACAACATTCAGATTAAATTTCTCACATGGAGATCATAAAGATCATGCTGAGAGAATAAAAACAATAAGGGAAGTATCAAAAAAGTTAGAAATAGATATTGGAATATTGCAAGATCTTCAAGGACCTAAAATACGATTAGGGCGCTTTAAAGATGGGCCAGTAAAAGTTAAAAAAGGCGATAAATTCACACTGACATCAAATGAAGTCGAATGTACAAATATTATTGCAAATGTAACCTATGACAAACTTTCTCAAGAAGTTTGTGAAGGGAAAAGAATACTTTTAGATGATGGGAAAATAGAAATGATTGTAGAAAAAGTTGATAAAAAATCTAATAATTTGGAGTGCTTTGTAACTGTAGGAGGGGTTCTTTCAAACAATAAAGGTGTTAATTTTCCAGATGTTCAATTATCAGTAAAAGCATTAACAGAAAAAGATAAAGAGGATTTAAAATTCGGTTTATCTGAAGGAGTTGATTGGATAGCACTAAGTTTCGTAAGAAATCCATCCGATATAAATGAGATAAAAGATTTAATAAACAAAAATGGGCATTCAACTCCTGTAGTCGCAAAAATAGAAAAATTTGAAGCTATTGATCAGATCGACTCAGTATTACCCTTGTGTGATGGGGTTATGGTTGCAAGGGGTGATTTGGGAGTAGAAATGCCTGCTGAAGAAGTGCCTCTCTTGCAAAAGGAATTAATAAGAAAAGCTAATACATTAGGGATCCCAATAATTACAGCGACTCAAATGCTTGATTCTATGGCTTCTAATCCAAGACCAACTAGGGCCGAAGTTAGTGATGTTGCAAATGCAATTCTGGATGGTACTGATGCTGTAATGCTTTCAAACGAAACTGCGGTTGGCGATTATCCTGTAGAGGCAGTTGAAACCATGGCAACCATAGCAAGAAGAATTGAAAGAGATTATCCACTTAAGGCTATTGAAAGCCACTTACCCAGTACGATCCCAAATGCTATTAGTGCAGCAGTAAGCAATATAGCTAGACAACTTGATGCAGGAGCTATAATCCCTTTAACTAAATCAGGCTCTACCGCTCGAAATGTAAGTAAGTTCAGACCACCAACACCTATCTTGGCAACTACTACTGAGAGAAGTGTAGCGAGAAGATTGCAACTTGTTTGGGGAGTTACTCCAATAGTTGTTAAAAATGATCAAAGAACAGCAAAAACTTTTAGTTTAGCTATGCAAATTGCTCAGGAGATGGGGATCCTAAATCAAGGAGATTTAGTAGTCCAAACAGCAGGTACATTAACTGGAATTAGCGGGTCTACAGATTTAATAAAAGTCGGTTTAGTAAGAAAGATTGTATCAAGAGGAATTTCAATAGGGGAAGTCGGTGTTACAGGTAAAGCTAGAATAATTAAAAATAATCTTGATATGTCCTTAATTTGCCCAGGAGAAATATTATTTGTTCCGAAGGAATTAATGCAAAATATTCCACTTAGTAAAAATATCGCAGGTATTGTTACGAACCAAAATGTAAATGATGTTTATGCTTTGTTCAACAAAAATAATAAAAAGATTTCTACAATTTGTAATTTAGAAAATATCGATAATCATCAAATCAGTAATGGTGACCTTATTACACTCCAGCTTAATGAAGGTGTTATATACATGGGACAAATTGAAGATGATGATGCAATAGATAAATATAAATATGTCTAGGAAGATCTCAATAAAAGAAGCCTTAGGCATGGCCACAAAAACTTTAGTTTCGAACAAATTGAGAAGTTCGTTAACAATGCTGGGGATAATTATCGGAAATGCTTCAGTTATTACACTTGTTGGACTTGGTAGAGGTGCTCAAACATTAGCAAAAAACCAATTAAGTAATTTAGGTGCCAATGTTTTATTCATTGTTCCTGGAAATAATGACACTAGAAGAAGAGGTATTTCATTTCCTAAAAACCTAGTTTTAGAAGATGCAATAGCAATAAGCAATCAAGTACCAACAGTTAAAAAAGTAGCTCCTCAAATCTCTGCTAACGAAATAGTGCAATCAAATTCTAAAAGTTTAAATATATCAATTGCTGGAGTTACTCCTGAATTTCTTGAAGTAAGAAGCTTTGAAGTAGATAAGGGTAGATTTATATCAAAAAGTGATGTTAATAGCGCAAGAAGTTATGTTGTAATAGGTCCTGATCTTAAAGACGAATTTTTCAAAGATAAATCTTCATCACTTGGAAAAAAAATCAGAATTAAAGATCACACTTATGAAATTATCGGAATATTAAAACCAAAAGGTGCTGTATTTGGAAGTAATCAAGACAAAAATGCATATATTCCATTAACCACTATGGTCAATAGGATTACAGGAAAGGACCCTACTTATGGAGTAAGTTTAAGCTTTATTAGTGTTGAAGCGATAAATAAAAATGCAACTAGTGCCGCTAAATTTCAGATTACTAACTTATTAAGGCAAAGACATAAAATTATCAGAGATGATGACTTTGCGGTTAGATCACAAGAAGATGCCTTGAATATCGTAACCAACATAACAAGTGGACTAACTTTTTTATTGGCTGGTATAGGGGCAGTATCTCTAGTGGTTGGAGGCATAGGAATCATGAATATTATGCTCGTTTCTGTAAGCGAAAGGACTGAAGAGATTGGACTTAGAAAAGCTATAGGAGCTAAACAGTCAGATATATTAATTCAATTTTTAATTGAGGCATTGATTTTATCTACAATTGGAGGATTAATTGGAACAACAACGGGATTATCTGGTGTTTTTGTTTTATCTCTGATAACACCACTTCCTGCATCCGTAGGAATTACAACTACTTTTTCCACCATGATCATTTCAGGATCAATAGGTTTAATATTTGGCGTTTTACCTGCAAAAAGAGCTTCTAAATTAGATCCAATTGTTGCATTGAGAAGTTTATAAATAGAATTTATAATAATGCTCAATTTTTATAAATTAATTGAGATACTTGTGAGTCTTCAATCAATTGTAATAACATCAATGTTACCTGTTTATATTCCACTACCTTTTATCTATAAATCTAGTAATAACTTTGAGTTGCCTATCACATGGCAAATTCCAACCATAATTTTATTAACACTTATATTTCATAAAAAAGTTGTATTCAGGGCATTTTCTATATATTTAATTTTGGGGTTATTTATATTTCCTGTCTTTAATCAAGGAGGTTCAATAGGTTATTTGCTAACTCCAAATTTTGGATATTTATTAGGTTTATATCCATTAATCAAAATAATTGATAATTTAAATACTAGATATAAAATAAACGTTAGAAACTTTTTAAAAAATGGATTTATAGCAATAGGTACTATGCATTTAACTGGAATACTTTACAACTTCATACAAACTATTTTCTACAATCAATTTAATTTATTTTTATATAATTTAGGGAAATACTCATTAGGTAAAATTGGATATCATTTATTAATGCTTTTTCCACTTTTATTACTTATTAAACCTATAGAACGTTTAAAAAGTAGCAAATAATGATTATTAATATAAAAACAAAATTATATTTTGTATCTTTAAGTATTTTTATTGTTCTAATAGATCAATTTACGAAATATTTAATGTTTTATAATAAAAAATTATTAATTAATAAAGATTTTCTATTATTCAAATTAGACTTTGTAAAAAATTACGGAGCAGCATTTAACATATTTAGTGGTAGTAGAGTATTTTTATCTTTAATAAGTATTTTTTTTTCTATAGTACTTATTTATTTGATATTTAGGAAGAATACTTTAAACTCATTCGATCTATATTCTTATAGCTTTATTCTTGGGGGAACTATTGGTAATGGTATAGATAGGATATATAGAGGTTTTGTAGTTGATTTTATAAATTTAAATATTATAAATTTTCCAGTATTTAATATTGCTGATATATCTATTAATATTGGTTTCATTATTTTACTGTATAACATTTTTAAAAATAATCGATAAAATGAATTACTTGAAATTAAAGTATATAAAGTATGTAGTATTGATATTATTCCTTTATATTTTATTTTCTATATTTTTAAGAATAGTAAATATTTATACTCTTTTATTTTTAATTATAATTATTTATACTTTTTATAATATTGATAAAAAATTATTTAAAAAAATAGTTTATAAAATTATATATAAAAATAAAAAAAATACACTTTCATTCAAAAATACATATGGTGCTGCCAAGATAAGTTTGGAAGGAGTCGAGAAAATCAACAAAAAAATTAGCGATAAAGTAAAAGCTGAATTGTTAAATTACCAAAAAAATAAACTAGAGTCCCAATTAAAAACAGGAGATTATAAAGTTACTCTTTTTGGAGCAGGTTCTTCAGGAAAAACATCTATAGCAAGATCTTTATTGAAAAATATTGTCGGACAAACCTCAGCAAAAATAGGAACGACAAAGAAAATTAATAGCTATAAAATTCGTATACCAATTTTAAAAAGAAACATTAATATAGTTGATACTCCGGGTTTATTCGAACCATCTAAATTAGGAGAAGAAAGAGAAAAATCAACAATTATACAAGCATCAAATTCTGACTTAGTTCTTTTTGTGTTAGATCAGGACATAAATAAATACGAAAACTATTTAATTAAAGAATTATTAAAATTAAGGAAAAAAATAATAATAGTTCTAAATAAATGTGATTTGAGGTCTAGAGATGAAAATAACCTTATCAAAGAAAATATAATTTCTATAACTTCCGCTAGAAAAAATAAAATTTCAGTCGTTCAAACAATTGCAGTCTCTCAAAAATCTCCCTATACAAAATCCGACGCTTTAAATTTAGTCCCAGAGGTAGGAAGTTTATTTAGAGAAATAATTGAAACCCTCGATAATAGTGGTGAAGAGTTATTGGCGGATAATATTCTTTTTCGCTCAAATAAGTTAGGTATTAAAAGTAAAAATTTCGTACAAGAACAAAGATATTTAATGTCAAATAAAGTGATTAATAAATATATGTGGATAACAGGAGGAGTAATACTAGTTAATCCACTACCAGCTGTTGATTTTCTTACTACTACCTCCGTAAACCTTCAAATGATAATGGAGTTATCAAAAATATATGAAATAAAGCTTACAAAAAAAGATGCAAAAGATTTGGCGACTTCATTGCTAAGCGCATTGGCTAAACAAGGCATACTAAAAGGGGGTCTCGCCATTCTTTCTCCTGCTTTTGCTACAAGCTTGACAAAAATAATATTATCTAAATCTATACAATCAGTTACAGCGGGCTGGTTAATAAGAATAGTAGGACTAAGTTTGATTGAATATTTTAAAAATGGTCAAGATTGGGGAGATGGAGGAATTCAAGAAGTAGTAGATAAGATCTATAGGATAAGTAAAAGAGAGGATATTTTAAATAATTTCGTAAGAGAAGCTATTTCAAAAATTGAAATAAAAAAATATTTCAAATCAAATAAAAGTTTGCCTCCATTTACTAATTAATATTGGATAATTGATCATTTAGATAAGTTCTGAAATCAAAAATAGTTATTAAGACTAAATAAGCAATACAAATAGCTATAGATATAAACCCTGTTACAATTGCAATAATTTTTGGTCTACCCATATTTATAAGTTATGCATCTAAAAGTCTCAAAAGTTCTTCAATATGAGATTCCTTTGTATTGTAATTTCCCATGACGACTCTTAAAAAATATCTACCTTTAAATTTTGGTCTAGAAAGCATAAAATTATTATTAAATAGTTCATTTACTTTAGTTTGAGTCCATTTATCAGAGTCTTCTGGCACAAGTTTCTTTGGTATAAATGAAACAATATGAAGAGGACCTGAATATATATCAAATTTATTCTTACTAATATTTTTTATAAAAAAATCTTTTCTTTTAATTGATGACTTTAATATATCTTCTATTCCATTCAGACCTAAAAAACATAACCCAAGCCATAGTTTGATAACCTCTGCAGGCCTAGAACCTTGTATGCCAATTTCTCCTCTATTAATAGTATTTTCTTTAGATGATATGTATGGTAGTCCTGTATTAAAAGTTTTTTCTAAAGTACTCATATTTGAAACCAATAACAAAGAAGAAGTCTTTGTAATGCCAATGATTTTTTGCGGATTTATCGTTATCGAATTAGCCTGATTAATATTATTTAGACCTTTTATTGGAATAGAGGTTACAGCAAAAATGCCTCCAATAGAGCCATCGATATGTAGCCATATATTTCTTTCTTTGCATATTTCACTTATTTCTTTAATAGGATCAATGGCTCCCCTGACAGTTGTCCCAAGTGTGGCAACAATAGCAAATATTATTTTATTTTCTATTGAACATTTATCTAAAGACTTTCTGAGATCGTTTATGTCCATCCTACCTTGATTATCAGTTTTAATCCTGACAAGATTGGTAATATCAAGACCCATTACTCTTATACATTTAACGAAGGAAGAATGAGCATCTTCACTAACAAGTAATACAGAATTTGGATTTGTAGCTAATCCAGCATTATTTCTAGCTGCTATAAGGGCATTTAGATTACTTAGTGTACCTCCGCTAGCAGCTATACCTCCTGAGAGATCATTAAACCCTATTTTCTTGGCAAACCATTTGCATAATGATTCCTCAAGCAAAGTTACACTTGGTGATAACTCGTAAGCGAGGAGATTATTATTTAAACCAGCAGCAATTAAATCTCCCAAAATAGAGAAAATTAAAGGTGGGGGATCAAGGTGAGCTAGTGAACCAGGATGAACGGGATTAAATGAATTATTCAAAAGAGATTCAATCTCAGAAAACAAATCTTCTTCAGAGTTACCATCTTCCGCGGGCATAATGCACTTGAAATTCTCATCAAAAGGTAAAGGACCATTTTTATCAGCTTTAGAGAACCAGTCACAAAGAGTTTGACTTGCTTTATTAAGAAGAGTAATCAATTTGTCATTAGTCCCTAAAAAAGAGGGGAAATATATATCTTTATTATTTATTAAATCTTCAGCCATCAGATAAGATATCTATTAATTATTCTATTCTCAATATTGGTAAATGAGATATATTTTTGAAAATGGAAATAGTAATAAAGATCAACAAAAAATAACAAATAATTCAAATTACAATTTGTGGATGAATTCGATATTAAGAAGATCAAAAGAAATTGGAAAAGTTGAGCTACCAATCTGTTCAATAATTTTAGATGAGAGAGGAAGATGTATCGGGCGAGGGGTTAACACGAGGAATATAAATAAAGACCCATTAGGTCATGCTGAGATTATTGCACTTAGGCAGGCATCTCTAATAAAAAATGATTGGAGATTTAATGAATGTACTATTATCACAAATCTAGAACCTTGTACTATGTGCTCCTCTGCTCTTATTCAAGCGCGGATGGGTAAAGTTATTTTCGGGGCTTACGATAAGAAAAGAGGTGGACTGGGAGGCTCAATCGACCTATCAAAACATGAAAGTGCTCATCACAAAATGGAAATTGTAGGAGGTGTTTTAGAATACGAATGCAGTCAAATTTTAAAGCTATGGTTTAAAAAGTTGAGGACTCAAAAATAGAATATTTTTTTAACTCAGTATCAAATAGGTTTAATAATCTATCAACATTCTCCTCACTCGAATTAAAGCCCATTAATCCGATGCGCCATACCTTACCAGACAATTCTCCAAGTCCATTTCCTATTTCTATTCCAAAGTTTCTTAAAAGATGATTTCTAAAACCATCTCCATCAACTGCTGGAGGTATTTTAACTGTGGTTAAAGTTGGCAATCTATAATCTTCTGATACATGTAATTCCATTCCAAGACTTTCTAACCCATTCCACAGTTTCTTTGCATTAGTATTATGTCTATCCCAAACATTTTCTAAACCCTCATTCGCAATTAATCGTAAACCTTCACGAATAGCAAAATTCATATTTACTGGGGCAGTATGATGGTAAACTCGGTCAGAACCCCAATATTTATTTAAAAGAGATAAATCTAAATACCAGTTAGGTACTTTTGTTTTTCTTGAACTTAGTTTTTCTTCAGCTCTTTTATTCATCGTAAAAGGGCTTAATCCTGGGGGACAACTTAATCCCTTTTGACTACAACTGTATGCTAGATCAATTTTCCATTCGTCAATCAATAGTTCTAGCGCTCCTAGAGAAGTAACTGCATCAACTAAAAATAAGCAGTTATTTTTTCTACATACATCTCCAATACCATCAAGAGGTTGTAAAACACCACTTGATGTTTCAGCATGGACAATAGCAAAAATTGCTGGTTTTTTAGTTTCTATTTCATACTTGATTTCTTCATAAGAAAAGGATTCACCCCAAGGTTTTTCAATAACAGATACATCTGCTTTATATCTTGTTGCCATATCAACAAGTCTGTCTCCAAAATATCCTTTTTTAGCGATAAGAATTTTTTCTCCTTCCTCTATAAAATTAGCTATTGATGCTTCCATAGCTGCACTTCCAGTGCCACTCATTGGAAGAGTCAGACGATTATTACATTGCCAGGTATATCTTAGAAGTTGTTGAACATCAGACATCAAAGAAATATATGCTTCATCTAAGTGACCAATAGGATTCAAAGAAAGAGCGCTTAAGACTTCTGGATGTGCGTTTGAAGGTCCAGGTCCTAATAAAAGTCTGGAGGGAACATAAGTCTTTGAAAAATGAGATAAATTCTCTTTGTTTAAAGCCGGAATAAGTTTTGCTTCTGTCAAAGCATTACATTCAATTACTTTTAAATTAAACTAATATCGTCGCTTAAGCGATATTTTTTTATAGAAATTAATTCAATTTAAATAATTAAGTAAATAATTATTAAAGTTATGACTTGAAACACTCAAAGAAGACATCTAGTGTTGAAAAAAGTTATGTTTGATACATAATAAGAATCATCAAGTTATTAATTTCATAGAAGGTATCTCAAAAGTTATGTCTCAGTCTCCACAAGATGTTTTAAGTAAAATTAAAGATGAAGGAATTGAACTCATCGATTTAAAATTCACAGACATCCATGGTAAATGGCAACATTTAACTCTTACATCGGACATGATAGAAGAGGATTCATTTACAGAAGGTCTAGCATTTGATGGTTCATCAATAAGAGGTTGGAAAGCAATTAATGCCTCCGATATGTCAATGGTCCCCGATGCAAGTACAGCATGGATAGATCCTTTTTACAAACATAAAACTCTAAGTATGATTTGCTCTATCCAAGAGCCTAGAAGTGGAGAGCCTTATGATAGATGCCCAAGATCTTTAGCTCAAAAGGCTCTAAAGTACTTAGAATCTACTGGGATTGCTGATACAGCTTTTTTTGGACCGGAACCAGAATTTTTCTTATTTGATGACGTGAGATACGACTCAAAAGAAGGTTCTTGTTTTTACAGTGTAGATACAATTGAAGCTCCATGGAACACAGGAAGAATTGAAGAAGGTGGAAATTTAGGATACAAGATCCAATACAAAGAAGGTTATTTCCCAGTTTCTCCAAATGATACTGCGCAAGACATCAGATCTGAAATGCTACTTTTAATGGGTGAATTAGGCATACCCACCGAAAAGCATCACCATGAAGTTGCTGGTGCCGGTCAACACGAGCTTGGTATGAAATTTGATTCATTAATAAATTCTGCTGATAACGTAATGACTTATAAATACGTTGTCAGGAATGTTGCTAAAAAATATGGGAAAACTGCAACGTTTATGCCCAAGCCTGTATTTAACGATAATGGAACTGGAATGCATGTTCACCAAAGTTTATGGAAGAGTGGTCAGCCACTATTTTTTGGTGAAGGAGCATATGCAAATTTATCTCAAACTGCAAGATGGTATATCGGAGGCATACTTAAGCATGCTCCATCATTCTTAGCATTTACTAACCCAACCACAAATAGTTATAAACGATTGGTTCCAGGATTCGAAGCACCTGTAAATCTAGTCTATTCTGAGGGTAATAGATCAGCTGCGGTAAGAATACCTTTAACAGGACCAAGTCCTAAAGCTAAAAGATTAGAATTCAGATCAGGTGATGCACTCGCAAATCCTTACTTAGCATTCTCTGTAATGATGCTTGCTGGTATTGATGGAATTAAAAATCAAATTGATCCTGGTGATGGAGTAGATGTAGATTTATTTGAACTTCCAGCTGATGAACTTGCAAAAATTGATACAGTACCTTCATCTCTAAATGACTCACTTAATGCGCTAAAAGCAGATAAGGATTATCTATTAGCTGGTGGAGTATTTACTGAAGATTTTATTGATAACTTTATCGATATAAAATACGAAGAGGTTCAACAACTAAGACAAAGGCCTCATCCTCATGAATTCTTCATGTATTACGATGCATAATTAAAAGAACACATTAGTTTGAATTAATCAATTTGAGAAATATCACAAAATATTCTCAAATTGATTTTTTTTTTGTTGGAATATAGTTATATAAATCGAAAAATGGCTAGGGAATCAATTTCAAAAATTGCATATAAAACGCTACAACAAAGTAAAAGCATTGCAGGTTTCGCTCACAAGCAGATAAGTTCAAGATTAATGAACTTCATTCTTCCGGATTCAAAGCTTGAAAATTTTGATATAGATAGAGATCTTCTAATGCAAATCCAAAATTCAATGGATGTCTTAAGAGAAGAAGATTGGAATGATGCAGAAAAAAATATATATCCCAAAAAATTATTGTTTGACGAACCATGGCTTAGATATCTAACTCAATATCCTAAAATTTGGCTCGATATGCCTAATACATGGGATAGACGAAGAAAACAAAACTTTGATGATCTTCCAAAATCAATTGATAAAGATAATTATCCTCAATATTACTTGAGAAATTTTCATCATCAAACAGATGGTTATTTATCAGATTTTTCAGCTAGCATTTATGATCTACAAGTCGAGATACTTTTCAATGGTAGTGCTGACTCAATGAGGAGAAGAATAATTAAGCCAATAAAAGAAGGACTGGAATTTTTTAGAGATAGAAAAAAAAGTTCTATCAAAATACTTGATGTGGCTACAGGATCAGGAAGAACATTAAAACAATTAAGAGCAGCATTTCCTAAAGAAAGAATTACAGGAATTGATTTATCTGATTCATACTTAAAAGAGGCAAGTAGATATATTTCAGATTTAGATGGAGATTTAATTCAGTTAATAAAAGGAAATGCTGAGGAATTACCTTTTGAAAATGATAGTTTTCAATGCATTTCTTGTGTTTACTTATTTCATGAATTACCTAGAACAATTAGAGCCAAAGTATTAAATGAATTTTTTAGAGTTCTTGAACCTGGCGGAATATTAGTTTTAGCTGATTCAATTCAAATAAGTGATTCACCAGGCTTTACATCCGTAATGGAAAGCTTCTATAAATCTTTTCATGAGCCTTTTTATTGTGATTATATAAAAGAGGATATAGATTCTAAAATTGAGGATGTAGGGTTTAAAGATGTAAAATCAAATTCCTTTTTTATGACCAAAGTATGGTCTGCTGTAAAGTAAATAAAAACCCCTATGACCTATTGGGATAACGATACTATTAAGCTTGTTCAAGCTATTAATGACAAATTAAAAATTGATCATTCTAAATGGCATAAAGATAAAGGAAATAAATATAAACGGACTGCAGAACTAATTTCTGCGGGATTATGCCACTTAATTATTTCATGTAATGAGAAGGAAACTGTTGAGTATTTAGAAGAAAGTATTAAATGGTTAAAAGAAATAAATGTAGACCAACCTTGCCCCAGTAAAAATCACCTTTTTAAAGCCAATTGAAGTCTATTACCTTTACTACTCCATCTAATGTCATCAAAACATTCATTAATTATGTATAGGCCACGGCCATTTACACTACTTATTTTTTTTGGTAATTTGTAGTCTCTTTTTTTTATTTCTAAACCATTACCTTGATCTTGAATTTGCCAAACACACCAATTAGGAGTAATTATTCTTCTTACTCTAATATTTTTTTTTGGATCTAATTTATTTCCATGTTTTACTGCGTTAACTAAAGCTTCATGTAAACCAAGTTTTATAAGATAGCTTGATTGAGAATTTTTGATAGGTTCTAATAATTGATCGACAAATTCATTTAACTGTAATGATGATTCGAATTCGTAGTTTGACCAGTTAATCTTTGGTCTTTTAAAAAATTTTTTTAAAATATTTTTGCCCCGAAGTAAGGACATAATAATATTTTGATACTATCTTAATTTTAACTTATTAAATACCTAAATTTAAAGAATATTATTATGTCTCTCTGCAATAGCAGGATGCTTAAGGATGGAGTCCATAAGTCTTACTCCTCTTAGTTGATTTATTAAAGGCATATGTCCATCAGGAGCATCCAATGACCAACGAAAAGATCCAGGATATCTAGTCCATAAGCCCTCTTTTTTCCAACCTATTTTCGGCCACATTAATTCATATTTTTTTCCTACTGATTTTAATATCTTTGCTTGAATTGAGAATCCAAATCTACCAGTTGAATAAATAGTCCATAATCTATCTATTGTTTGTAGATCTTTACCTGACATATTCTTAACTTCACTATAGAAAACATATCCACGTTTCTCAGCTAATTTTCCAGCTAATTTCCGTAAATAGGTACTTGTTAATCTATCTGCTTCTTCAAATTTTTGCTCAACCAACATCAATTGCAAATCCTTATAGTTAATATCAATATCTGAATATGTATTAAACCAATTATTGAATTTAGAGTTTTCAAAGAATTCAGGTTTAAATTTTTTTAAAACTTGCAATATCCAACCAGCAGCCCAGTCATCTCCTTCATTATTAAAGATATCAAAAAGTGAAGGGCCGAGATTAAAAATATTTTCGACTTCAGATTCTATTTGAGATAATAAATTTATTCTTTTTCTTTGATTGGAATCTACAAATTTTTTTATCAGCTCTAATGTAGCATTACTATAGTTATCTTGTTCTTTGTTATTCATTTTAGAAAATCAATCAAAAAATAAAAACTATCCATGTATTTCAAAAGAAAAGAACTAGAGAAATTTAGAAGTTTTAAAGGACCACTTATAGATGTTAGAAGCCCAGGTGAATATTATAAAGGACACATGCCTAATTCTATTAACATTCCACTATTTGATAATGATGAGAGATCAATAATTGGCACGATTTATATAAAAGAAGGAAGACAAAAAGCAGTTATAGAGGGATTAAAATTTTTTGAAAAAAAAATGGAATTACTTCTTGATAAATTATTCATGAGTATTGACTCTTATAAAACTATTACTAAAAAAAATGATAATGAATTGTTTATCAGAATATATTGCTCTAGAGGAGGTATGCGCTCACAAAGTATTGCTTGGTTACTAGAAAAATTTAAATTAAATCTCGTTACACTTAATGGAGGATACAAAATGTATAGGAGATGGGTATTAGATAGTTTTTCGAAAAAGTTGAACATTGTAGTTATTGGCGGAAAAACAGGAACAGGGAAGACAAGGTTATTATCATTGCTAGAAAAAAATAAATATCAAACTATTGATCTTGAAGGATTTGCTTGTCATAGAGGAAGTACATTTGGAGGTTTAGGGATGAAAGATCAACCTTCCAATGAAAAATTTGAAAATATGATTGCTGAAAAATTAAATTCTTTTAAATGTTCTAATAATATTTTTGTAGAAGCTGAAAGTGCTAATATAGGCAAATGCAAAATCCCTAATGAATTCTTCAATCAGATGAAAAATTCGAGGAGAATTGAAATTTTAAGGAGCGAATCTAACAGGTTAGATGAGTTGATAGATACTTATAGTGTATTTAAGAAAGAGGAACTTCAAGAATCTGTATTAAGGATAAAAAAAAGATTAGGACCGCAAAGAACAAAAATAGCTCTTGAATCCATAAATAGTGAGAAATGGGACTTAGTTTGCAAATCAGTTTTAGATTATTACGATAAGTGTTATGAATATGAAAAGGTTGGCAAAACAAATATAAAGATATTAGATTTAACTGACAAAAAATATGATGAAAGTATCCTAGAGTTAATAAATAATTTTTTATGAAATAATTACAAACGAATGTTAAAAATATTTCCTAAGATAAAAAATTAATAATCGAATATTATGACAGCAAATAAGTCTGCAAAAATACAATTTTATGAAGGAACTGATGAACCAGTTGTGCCTGAAATAAGACTAACTAGGAGTAAAGACGGCACCACCGGCCAAGCATTATTTTTGTTCGAAAAACCTCAGGCATTATCTTCAATAACAGACGGTGAAATCACAGGAATGCGGATGATAGATTCCGAAGGTGAAATATTAACAAGGGAAGTTAAAGTAAAGTTTGTCGATGGAGAACCCATATTTTTAGAAGCAGTTTATATTTGGAAGAACACATCAGACTTTGATAGATTTATGAGATTTGCAAATAGTTATGCTAAATCAAATGGATTAGGATATTCTGAGAAGAAGTAGAATATTTTGAAAATTGAGTAGTTCATCATATTTCAAGTTAGTAGTAATTTTAATCACTTCTTTAATAATATGGACTTTAAGAGATTTTCTCCTCTTAATTGTTTGTTCTCTAGTAATTTCAAATATTGTATGTAATTTATGTAATCAAATTCAAAAGGGTTTGAAAATTCCCCGATCGCTTTCTTTGTTTCTTGTCTTAACTGTTATATCAGTAATAGTATTTACTATTTTTATTCTTGTATTGCCTCCGTTTATAAAAGAATTCAATGAAATATTAGTTGATATTCCAAATGGTTTATCAAAAATAAATATTTTGATTAATACAAATCTGAACAAATTTAATAGCCTATTTTATGGTGAACAATCAGAGAATGTTATAGACATATTCAGTCTCATAAATAATGTAGTTACCATCCCAGATGCCTCAACCATTGCAAAAGCTATTCAAGAAAGTTTTAGGAATTTAATAAATATAGCGGGGAATCTGGGTTCAGGTCTTTTGAAATTAATATTCGTATTAGCAGTAAGTTTGATGATTTCTATTGAACCAAAACAATATAAAGAAAATATACTTCTATTAATTCCAAAAAATTATCGCAACAAATTTAGAAATATTCTGGAAAAATGCAATATTGCATTAGCAAATTGGACCTTTTCTATGGTCATAAGCTCATTATCAGTAGGTTTATTATCATTAATAGTTTTATCTATATTAGATGTCAAATATGTAGTTTCAAATGCTTTAATAGCTATGGTTCTTAATGTAATTCCAAACATAGGTCCGGTTATAAGTGGTATATTTCCTATCTCAATTGCACTTCTAGATAATTTTTGGAAGCCACTGGCCGTATTAGGCGCATATATAATCATTCAAAATATTGAAAGCTATATAATAATGCCATCTATAATGAAGAAAAAAGCAAACTTACTTCCTGGTTTGACATTAATATCA
>MWOR01000154.1 GCA_002025865.1 Prochlorococcus sp. HOT208_60m_813I02
TTTGGTCAAAGTTATGCATATCTATCCATTCAATTAAAAGAATCTCTATATTTTTTATATTTTTATATGCAATAACTTCAGGAATAACTAAGTTTTCTTGATTAATATATTTTCTCAAATTTTGGAGGCAATATTTTTCAAATTCAAGAAATTTTTTGTTTCTAATGTTTCTTTTAAGGAATAACTTTTTATTTGAGAATTCTATTCGCCATGCATTATGAATATCGCCACCATGTACTTGTTCAATACTTTTTGGATAGGTTTCACCTAATTCTTCACAAATTTCGTTAATTTCAATAGGAGATAATTTTTGCATTTTAATGAAAAAGTCTGAAGTTATTGTTGTAGGCGCCGGTATAGCAGGACTAACTTCTGCAGCGATTTTATCAAAACAAGGCTTATCAGTGACTTTAATCGAATCTCATACTCAAGCGGGAGGATGTGCCGGTACTTTTAAAAGAAAGAATTATACTTTCGATGTTGGCGCAACTCAGGTTGCTGGTTTAGAGAAGGGAGGAATACATTCTAGAATTTTTGATTTTTTAGATATTCCATCCCCAGAAGCCACAATTTTAGACCCCGCTTGCATTGTTGATTTAAATGATGGTGGTAATCCTATACCTATTTGGTATGAAAAAAGTAAATGGATTGCTGAACGAGAAATGCAGTTTCCTGGGAGTCAAAGATTTTGGAAGCTTTGTACCCTAATACATGAAAGTAATTGGATATTTGCTAATAATAATCCTGTATTACCAATTAGTAATTTTTGGGATTTTTCTCAACTTCTCAAAGCACTAGTACCTTCAAACCTTGTCACAGGTATCTTACTTAAATCTACTATTTTTGATCTATTGCGGATATGTGGATTATCCAAGAATGAGCGCTTGATTAAATTCTTAAATCTTCAACTAAAACTTTATTCTCAAGAGGACGTTTATAGTACTGCAGCATTATATGGATCTACTGTTCTTCAGATGTGTCAACAGCCACATGGTCTGTGGCATCTTAAAAAATCTATGCAGTCTTTAAGTGAATCTTTAGAAAGTTCATTAATTAAAACTGGAGTTAATTTAATTTTTGGACAAGAAGTTAATTCTATAACTTTTGACGACGTAAATATGTGTTGGCAACTATCTACTAATTCGAAAAAAAAATCATTTATTTATCAAGCAAAAGATGTGATTTATACCGCACCTCCACAATCTTTACTCAAGCATTTGAAAGATCCTTTAGAAAGAAAAAAAAATTATAAAAATCGACTTAATAATTTGCCTGATCCAAGTGGAGCTGTAGTTTTTTACTCAGCATTAAAAAAGGAACATATTAAAAAAACATTCTCCAATCATTATCAATTTGTTTCAAAAGAATTTTGTTCGTTATTTGTATCAATTAGTGATGATGGTGATGGAAGAGCGCCAAAAGGTGAAGTTACTTTAATTGCCAGTATATTTACCAAAACTAAAGATTGGTTTGGTCTAGATAAACAAACTTACTTAAAGAAAAAAAATGGTTTCATGAAAAAAATATCCCTTGAATTGGAAAGTCAATTTGATATTGATCCTGAAAAATGGCTACATAGAGAATTAGCAACTCCATTGGGCTTTGAAAAATGGACAAAAAGACCTAATGGAATAGTAGGCGGGCTTGGACAAAATCCAGATATTTTTGGTTTGTTTGGATTATCAAGTAGGACACCTTTTGAAGGTTTATGGTTATGTGGAGATTCTATTTATCCAGGAGAGGGGACTGCAGGTGTTAGTCAGTCTGCATTAATGGTTTCAAGGCAAATTTTAGCTTCCAAAGGTATAGAAAATTTTAGTTTATAAAATTTTGTCTGTTTTCTTTTGCTTCAGCAAGTTTTTTAGAAAGTAAATCCCAATTTTTTTCTTTAATAAGAGATTCCAGTACATTCAGCTTATTTTTAAAATTATTTATGGAATTTAAAACATTAATCTGATTATTAATAGCTAAATCTAGGCCTAGTTGTTCATTGCCTCCGCCAACTCTCGAAGTGTCAGCAAATCCTGTAGCAGCTAATTTTTGCGAGAGATCTAATAAAGATTGATTATTTTTTGTTTGCGCAGTTTCTATGAGGGCAGAAGCTAAAAATATAGGCAAATGAGAAATTAGAGATACTGCTTCATCATGCTCTTTTGGCGAAGCTTGGCAAATTTCACAATCCATTGATTTTATGAGCTCGGAAATAGTTCTGACTGAATTTAAATCACTATTTTGTGTTGGGGTAATAATCCATTTTGCATTTTTAAAAAGACCTTCAAAACCTGCATCAACTCCTTTTTTTTCTGTGCCTGCCATTGGATGAGATCCAATAAATAGAGGATGTGAATTTTCCCATGTATTTACAATTGGTTCTTTTACAGACCCTACATCAGTAAGTATTGTTTTCTGAGGTATTGATGCTACTAATTGTTGCGACGGACTGATCAAATCTTTGATAGGCAATGCCAAAATTATTAGCTCACATTTTTTTAATAAGCTCAGATCACAGCTAACAAAATTTGCAAGTTTTTTATCCTTAGCTTTTTTTTCATTAAATTCATTATTTGCTATTCCATAAATTGTATGATTTAGACTTTGGAGTTTTAATCCTAAAGAACCACCGATTAATCCTAATCCTACTATTCCAATTTTCATAAATTAATTAATTCAAGACCCTTTTTTATTGATACCAATTTTTTGTATATTAGGTTCATAAATTTTGCATGTTTTTGAAATTAAATTAATTATAAATGCTTGAAATTTTAAGTCATCAATATTTGAAGAATTTTTTGAGAGATCAAAGTATTAATTGGGAGCACATATATTCTTTTGGGAGGATAGTTTCCAAATGTATTGAAAATGATTCAACCTATCTAATTAATTCAGAAATTTTCTCTAGCTATGATTGGTTACCTCCAATTTTGATTTCTTTATTTTTAAAGGAAGAGGATTCAACTTTTATTTTATCTAAAGAAAAAATCCAATTTATAAGCCAATTTCAGATTGATTCATTGAAAAATCTAGGTTTTAATTTTATTTTGAAAAATGATCAATTTATTTTTGCAAATCATCATGTTCACTTGATAACTATCCAAAATTTTCTTAATGATCCCAATTCTCGTAATCTTAGAAATCATCGAATAGTTTATTCAGGAATTGAGGATATAAAACAGGATTTAAAAAATCATTTTAGGATTTCTTTACTTAAAAAGGATTGGACAAAAAATTTCAAAGAATTTGAATTAATCAATCAAAAATTTATAAAAGTATATGATTCGTTGAAGCAAAAGTTCTTCTTTAGAAAGGTCTTAGGAAATAGTTATATCAATTTAGATGAAAATGAAATTAGTTTCTTGTCAAACTTTTTTCATGAAAATTCTTTTTTTTCTGATAAATTTTTAAGCGTCAATAAAGCATTATCTCAAGGTTGGGCATGCTGGGTAAAGTTAAACGATACAAATTTAGATTGGAATTTGTATTTACAGCCAATAGATGAACTTTTTCAAATTAAGGAATTTTTTTCAAATAATAAATTTGTTTTTTTATCAGCATTGAGAAAAGATAATTTTTTCCAAATGTATTTTAAAAAGCATAGTTTAGATATTGACTTGGTTATTAATTTTAAGAGTAATTTTGAAGAGAAAAAGATTTATTTATATATACCCTCTAAACAGTTGCTTCCTAATAATCCTTTTTTTACCAATTCAATCTTGGACAAATGCAAAAAGTTAATACTTTTTAGAAAGGGTTTAACTTTAGTTTTGTCTGATGATATTGATTTAAAAACTAATCTTGCTACAGAATTAGCTTCTACTTACGGGAAGAGAGTATTGCTAGAGACAATTCCCTCAGGTAGAAATGAAATCCTTTGCTCTAGTTTTGACTGGTGGATTATGAATTCTTATTTAATTCAAATTCCAGAACAAATTATCATTCCTTTACTTCCGATTCCGAATATGTCAGAACCCATTAATGCAATTACTGTCTCTCATAAAAAGAAGCTTTCTCAAGATTGGTTTAGAGACTTCTTTCTTCCTCAAGCTAGAATTAAACTTGAAAGATCTATTTCTCCTTTAAGAAGAAATTCAGGTAAGTTAATAATCCTAGATGGAAGAGCAAATAAAAGAACCTGGGGAAGATTACTTTTGCAAAACATTCAACCCTCAAAACAAATTAACCATATGCTACCTTTTGATTAGGTTATGATTTTGTAAATAACTAAAGAAATATGGGAGAAGCAAAAAGACGTAAAACACTTGGTTTACCTCCAAAAAAAAATAATACTAAAACTAAAATTGATGAATCTCCAAGATTATTTGAATGGCTTCCCTTTACAATCAATCAAAGAGATAACCTAATTAAATTAAGTATTAAGGCCAGTTGGTTTGGAATCGTAGGGTTAGTAATCTTATGGATTGTAGTGAGATTTATAGGCCCTGCCGCTGGGTGGTGGACTTTAGCTGATTCTTTATAAATCTAAGCTACTGTTTTTATATCATTAACAGCGATTGTATTAGCAGGATTGCTATTTAATGCTTTCATTGAATTAGAACTGACTTCAGTTCCTTCTGTTAATTTCTCTTTAACTATAGATTCTACTTTATTCCTGATTTCTAAGTTTTGATCAAGCCAAATAATTGTATTATCTCTTCCTTGTCCAATATTTTCTCCTTCATAACTATACCAAGCACCTCTCCTTATGATGATATTAGTCTCTTCTGCTAAATCTAATAAGCATCCTGTTGTACTAATACCTTTCCCAAAGAGAATATCAAATTCTGCAATTCTAAATGGTGGTGCAACTTTGTTTTTTGCTACTTTCACTTTTGCTCTTATGCCATATTCCTCAGTACCTCTTTTAAGAGTTTGAATTCTTCTGATATCAAGTCTTACTGAGGCATAGAATTTTAATGCATTACCTCCTGTGGTTGTTTCTGGATTGCCGTATGTAACGCCAATTTTTAGGCGTAACTGATTCAGGAATATTACCGTACATCCAGATTTGCCAATATTTCCTGTTATTTTCCTCATTGCTTGGCTCATTAGCCTTGCTTGGCTTCCAATTACGTGATCTCCCATCTCTCCTTCTATCTCGGCTCTTGGGGTTAGTGCTGCGACCGAGTCAACAACTACAAGATCTACCGCACTCGATCTTATAAGTTGGTCAACTATTTCTAGAGCCATTTCACCAGTATCTGGCTGTGAAACTAACAAATTTTCAACATCAACACCTAAAGAGGCCGCATAAACTGGATCGAGTGCATGCTCAGCATCTACAAATGCAGCTACTCCTCCATTTTTTTGGACTTCCGCAATCGCGTGAAGCGTTAATGTAGTTTTTCCTGAACTTTCTGGTCCGTAAACTTCTACTACTCTTCCTTTTGGATAGCCTCCTCCTAATGCTAAATCTAAGGTGAGCGCTCCAGTAGATATTGTTTCTACTTTCATTCTTGAGGCGTCACCAAGTCTCATTATTGAACCTCGTCCAAAATTTCTTTCTATTTGACCTAAGACAAGACTTAATGCCTTGTCTTTTTCTTTTGATTCAGTTTTTTTCTTTTCTTCAAGGCTCATTGTTTGATTTATCGGTTAAAGTTCTTGTAATTATTCTAAATTTGGAAATTTTTATTTAAACCAAACTTCATAAATACAAACTATAGTACATCTGTACTCTAGCTGATTATCTTTAAATTGCAACTAATTCTCCAAGGTTTCCTAATTTTAATAATTTGATTTCATTACTTAACTTATTTTTATCTGTTTCTTTCAAATATCCCCAATCAGCTAGGAAGCATGGAATGTGAGAAGTTTCTGAATTTTGTTTAATATCGATTAGAGTTTTTTTTCTATCTTCTATGAAGCCTAAAATTTCATAAGTTTGTGTAAGTTTTTCAGCTATTTTGATTTTTGTTCCTGATTCATAACCAAATATAAATTCTGGAAAAATATTTAATTGTTTAAGAATTTTTTCTGCAAATATTTTACCTTTAGTTGTTATGACTCCAGTTTTTATTCCTCTTTTCCTTAATTCTTTCATAAAATTTATAATTTCAAAAAAAGGTTTATGTAAATTTACCCACGATTTAAAATCTTTATCAATTTGGTACTTGCGAGACTTATCTAACATTTTTTGTATATCTTCTGCTATCCAGGAATTTTCATTTAATATCCTCTGGCAATTTTGATGATAATTATTAATAAAATAGTCTTTATTATCACTTTTTAATGGATTTTCTGTTTTTATAATTTCGTGAACAATTAGAATCATTTCCCAACCATATTTAACCCAAGGCCTAATTTCTTTGAAAGAATTTGGTACTACTTGATAAAGTTTTTGATCAATAGTGATGTTGGGTGAATTTAAATATCTTTCGCAGGCCAGCAAGGAGCTATGCCAATATTCTTGCATTCCATCAACTATTACTCCATCAAAATCAAATAGAAAAATTTTTTGAGAAGACACCAATTGAATATTAGAACTGGGCCGCTAGGATTCGAACCTAGGAATGTCGAGACCAAAACCCGATGCCTTACCACTTGGCGACGGCCCATTGAATTACCATTTTAATACATGAGAAGATTTTTTTCTATCCAAAAAATACAAATTTTTTATAAACATGGCGCTAGTTTTGAAAAATAAATATTATTTGAATGAGCTCGATTTCCATGGCTCTAGAAATTTCTGAGCTTTTTTGATCGCCAAACCCATTATTTCAGGATACTCATAGAGTTTTTTGTTATTTTTGTGAGCAAATTCAATAAGGGGCTGCATAATTTTTCTTGCAGCACTTCCAAATGCTATTCCATCTGGGAGATTGTTTGAATTCAACAATTCATGAGTTTTTTCATTTGTTCCTCCTGCTAATTGAATTAATCCTGGTGGAAGATCTGAACCGATTTTTTCAAATAACTTAACAGCATCTCTACTTGTTGTAGGAGCAAGATCTCCAGACATTGGCCTTCCATCTAGTTGCCAAATAAGGGGAATATCTAGCTCATTCAGAATTTCATATCTTTCCCAAAGAGCTTTCAAAAGATCTTCGGGCTTTTGGGCTTTTTTGAAAGATTGATTTAATCCACAACTAATAGATATCTTGTCTAATTTCATTCCAGAACTTTTAAGGATACTTACAACTTTTGTAAAAGAATCTAGGCGATTGATTTCTGTATGGATTTCTACTGCATTAGGCCTTATTGTCTGAAGTGTTGATGCTAAATCATTTTTTGACAAATTATATTGATATTCACTAATTAGATTTAGAGGACAACTATTTAAACATCTTCCACATCCATAACATTTACTCTCTTTAATTCCGAAATTATCAATTGCAAAGGTGGGGCATACTTTTTCGCATGGTCTTGGACAACTAGGGGGACATTTTAAAGGATCAAATTTTGCTTTTCGAAAGTGGATATCATTACCATCACTAATACTTATCATTAATCCAGGGGAGTTTTTAAAGACTTTTTTTGCCCAATCGATTCCTTTTTTTGCTGCATAAACTATAGATTCTTCTGCTGCAACATCTATGTAGTCGACACCAGCAGCAGTATAAATTGCACATAAATCTTCTATGGCAACAATATCTTCATTACTGGCACCACAAATTAACTTAATCCATTTATCTTTTTTATTCTTGGTTTTAATCAACTAATTTAACTTTAAAATTCATCCAAAATATAATTACTTAATGGTTTCCATTCAAGTTTTCTTGAACCCCCCATTTCAACAACTATTGTTAGTTTATTATCGTTAGTGCAAATCTCTATTAAGCTTTCTAATTCAGATTGAGATAATACTTGACCTTCTAATAACCAAAGTAATTTATTTTTATCATTTTCATTAAATAACTCAGCAGCTTGTGGGATTACTTGTTGAACTTCCCCAAGCGCTCCGTTTCTTCCTACACTTTGATGTCCAAGGTGAGGTGGTCTAACGCCATGCAATTTGAGCAAGAAAACTTCTGGATCTCCAAGCCCTCTTGCTGAAGTTATAAAAGTTTTAAAGCCTTTGGCCCTCATTCTCCTCAAAAGACGAGTTTCATAACCACCTTCAAGAGGAGCAAATATTGCGAGACATTTGTTAGTTTTTAAATCGTTATGAAACTTTTTCCCTGAGAGAAGTAATGGCATAAAAATTTCCTTTATTTCTATTTTATTTTATTTTATGGTACTTGATGATGTACAATTGTAACTCAGTGAATTTTTAAGCTCGCAAGCTAGCCGAGCCAATGAAAATTTCACATTTTTTAGCGTTTCGTTAAAAAACTCAGGTGGGTTTATCCCGAGAGAAACTATCTATTATTTCAGATAAGTCTCGACCTTACTAATTGTTTTTTTATTAACTTCACCTTAATAACTGAAAGGTTTAGATAATTGAAAAATTATTACGAGCTAGCCTAATTTAGTCTTATGTCTATCGGAATTTTAGGAAAGAAATTGGGCATGTCCCAACTTTTCGATGATAAAGGTAATTCGGTACCAGTTACTCTTATAGAGGCGGGTCCGTGCCGCGTCACACAATTGAAAACAACTGCTTTGGATGGTTATACCGCCGTTCAGATAGGTTATGGCTTGTCCAAAGATAAGCATATAAGTAAGCCTGAAAAGGGACATTTGTTGAAATCAGGTGAAGAACTTTTAAAGCATTTGAAAGAATATAGGGTTGAAGAAACTTCACCTTATGAAATCGGAAATCAAATAACTGTAAAAAACTTTGAGGTTGGTCAAAAAGTTGATATCAGTGGCAAATCTATGGGTAGAGGTTTTGCTGGTTACCAGAAAAGACATGGTTTTAGCAGGGGTCCTATGAGTCATGGTTCAAAAAATCATAGAGCACCTGGATCTACAGGCGCAGGAACAACTCCAGGCAGAATTTATCCTGGAAAAAGAATGGCAGGAAGATATGGAGGAAAACAGATTACTACTAAAGGTTTGTTAGTTCTAAAAATAGATGATCAGAAAAATTTGCTTGTAGTAAAGGGTTCTGTACCAGGTAAGCCAGGATCAATAATAAATATTAAGCCAAATAATGTTGTAGGCAAAAAAGGAGGTGAAAAATCATGACAACACTTGAAACTCTTAAGTGGGATGGTAAAAAATCCGGCAAAGTTTCTCTTGATTTAGCAGTTGCTAAAGAAACTTCATCGGCAGACTTAATACATAGAGCAGTCCTTAGGCAGCTAGCAAATAAAAGACAGGGGACAGCATCAACTTTGACAAGATCTGAAGTCCGTGGGGGCGGTAGAAAGCCATATAAACAGAAAGGTACAGGAAGAGCCCGTCAAGGATCAATAAGGACACCCTTAAGACCTGGTGGAGGAATTATTTTTGGACCGAAGCCACGTTCTTACAATCTTGATATGAATCGTAAGGAACGTAGGTTAGCTCTTAGAACTGCACTTATGTCGAGGGTATCTGATATGAAGGCTGTTGAAGATTTTGGATCTACTTTAAAGCAGCCTAAAACAAGTGATATCATCAATGGCCTTGCTCGATTAGGAATACAAAAAACTGAAAAAGTTTTAGTTATTCTTGATAGTCCGTCCGATGTTATAAAAAAATCTATCAATAATATTGAAAAAGTAAAATTAATTGCCGCCGATCAATTAAATGTATTTGATATTCTTAATGCTAATAAATTGGTCATAGGGCAATCAGCGATAGATAAAATTCAGGAGGTTTATGCATCATGAGTAAATTATTCGATTCTCGTTTAGCGGATGTAATAAGAAAGCCAGTTATTACTGAGAAAGCTACAAATGCGCTAGATCTTAACCAATATACATTTGAAGTAGATCATAGAGCGGCAAAACCACAAATAAAGGCAGCTGTTGAAGCCTTATTCAGTGTTAAAGTCATAGGAGTTAACACTATGAATCCTCCTAGGAGAACAAGAAGAGTCGGGAAATTTTCCGGTAAACGTTCTCAGGTCAAGAAGGCAATTGTGCGTATTGCTGAAGGAGACAAAATCCAACTATTTCCAGAATCTTAAGGAGTTTTAATCATGGCAATCCGTAAATTTAAACCTTACACACCTGGCACTAGGCAGAGAGTAGTTACTGACTTTAGTGAAATAACAAGTGCAAAACCCGAAAGATCACTGATAGTTTCAAAACATAGAGTTAAAGGCAGGAATAATCGTGGAGTTATCACTTGTCGCCATCGTGGAGGTGGTCACAAAAGGCAATATAGATTAGTTGACTTTAGAAGAGATAAAAGAAACATCAACGCTAAAGTTGCAGCTATACACTACGATCCTCATAGAAATGCAAGGCTGGCACTTTTATTCTACGAAGATGGGGAAAAAAGATATATTATCGCTCCAGCAGGAGTAAAAGTTGGACAAAATGTCATATCTGGAGAAAGTGTTCCAATTGAAGATGGTAATGCAATGCCACTTTCTGTTATGCCATTAGGATCTAGTGTTCATTGTGTTGAGTTATATGCAGGAAGGGGTGCTCAGATGGTTAGATCCGCAGGAGCTAGCGCTCAAGTTATGGCAAAAGAGGGAGATTATGTTGCTTTAAAACTCCCATCTACCGAGGTAAGACTTGTAAGAAAAGAATGCTATGCAACTCTTGGTGAAGTTGGTAATTCTGAAATAAGAAATACTAGCTTAGGTAAAGCAGGAAGAAAAAGATGGCTTGGAAGAAGGCCTCAAGTAAGAGGTAGTGTAATGAACCCATGTGATCATCCACATGGAGGAGGAGAGGGAAAAGCACCAATTGGTAGAGCAGGACCAGTTACTCCATGGGGTAAACCAGCTCTTGGATTGAAGACACGTAAAAAGAACAAACCAAGTAATAAATTAGTTGTTCGAAGACGCCGACGCGTTTCTAAGAGGAGTAGAGGAGGAAGAGACTCTTGATTACTTCATTTATTATTTCAATTTCTATTACATAATCATGGGACGTTCACTAAAAAAAGGACCTTTTATAGCAGATAGCCTGCTCAAGAAGGTAGAAAAACAAAATACTGATAATGACAAGTCTGTTATCAAAACTTGGTCAAGATCCTCTACGATTTTACCTTTAATGATTGGTCACACAATCGCCGTACATAATGGCAAGACTCACATTCCAGTATTTATTACTGAACAAATGATTGGTCATAAACTTGGTGAATTTGCTCCTACTCGCACTTACCGAGGTCACATAAGAGATAAGAAAGGAGCAAAATCATGACAAAAACACCTGAAACAATTAAAACAGCAATTGCTCATGGGAATTACGTTCGCGGATCAGCCTCTAAAGTGAGAAGAGTTTTGGATCAGATAAGGGGTAGGTCTTATAGAGATGCATTGATTATGTTGGAATTTATGCCTTATAGATCTACAGACCCCATCACTAAAGTTCTGAGATCTGCGGTTGCCAATGCAGAACATAACCTTGGAATGGATCCATCCACCTTAGTTATTTCCTCTGCATGGGCTAATAGTGGTCCAGTAATGAAAAGGTATAGGCCCAGAGCTCAAGGTCGAGCTTTTTCAATTAAGAAACAGACTTGCCACATCAGTATTTCTGTTGAATCTGCTCCTACTCAAACTAATGCGGAGGTACAAAACTAATGGGACATAAAATACATCCTTCTGGACTAAGATTAGGAATTACACAAGAGCATCGCTCTAAGTGGTTTGCTACTTCTAAAACATATCCAATTCTTCTCCAAGAAGATTTTAAAATTCGTACCTTCATACAAAAAAAATATGGAGCAGCGGGAATTAGCGATGTTTTAATTGCTAGAAAAGCTGACCAACTGGAACTTGAATTAAAAACAGCAAGACCAGGAGTTATAGTTGGAAGACAAGGAAGTGGGATTGAAGAATTAAGATCTGGCATTCAAAAAACTATAGGGGATAGAACAAGGCAAGTTAGAATAAACGTTGTAGAAGTTGAACGCGTTGATGCTGATGCCTTTTTACTTGCTGAATATATTGCGCAACAACTTGAAAAAAGAGTCGCCTTTAGAAGAACTATAAGGATGGCCTTACAAAGAGCTCAAAGGGCTGGAGTCTTGGGTCTTAAAATTCAAGTAGGGGGAAGGTTGAATGGTGCTGAAATAGCTAGAACAGAATGGACCAGAGAAGGTAGAGTTCCATTACATACATTGAGAGCTGAAATTGACTATGCAACACGTGAAGCTAATACAACTTACGGTGTTCTAGGCATTAAAGTTTGGGTTTTCAAAGGTGAAGTTCTCCCTAAAGAAGAACAAACTATCCCTGTGGGTGCTAGCCCTAAGAGGAAAGCTAGTAGAAGACCTCAGCAATTTGAGGATCGTTCAAATGAGAATTCATAGGAGGTATAAAAATGCTTAGTCCAAAACGTACTAAATTCCGTAAACAACACAGAGGCAGAATGAGAGGGGTAGCCTCAAAAGGTAATACTATTGCATTCGGTCAATTTGCTCTCCAAGCTCAAGACTGCGGCTGGGTAACTGCACGTCAGATTGAAGCAAGTAGAAGAGCTATGACAAGATATATCAAACGTGGTGGTCAAATCTGGATAAGAATATTTCCTGATAAACCAGTAACAATGAGACCTGCCGAAACTAGAATGGGTTCTGGTAAAGGTAATCCAGAGTTTTGGGTCGCAGTTGTAAAACCTGGAAGAATACTTTTTGAAATGGGTGGTGAGGATATCACTGAGGAAACTGCAAAGGAAGCTATGCGTCTTGCTCAATACAAACTTCCTGTAAAAACAAAATTTATCTCCATTGATAAAAATCTAGAAGATTCCTCCCAAGAAAATACAAAAAATAGTAAAAAATCTCAAGAGGAGGTTAAGCAATGAAAAACTCAGAGTCACTTGAGGAATTTAAAAAATTAAATTCTGAGCAAATTACTGAAAAAATTGACCAATTACGAAAAGATCTTTTTGACCTGAGATTCAAGCAAGCTACAAGACAGCTCAATGAAACTCATAAATTTAAAATTATCAAGAAACAAGTTGCGCAATTACTCACTCTCAGTAATAGTCAATCTGCTTCTAAAACAACTTCTGATTAATTATTAGTTATGGCACTTAAAGAAAGAATTGGTACTGTTGTCAGCGACAAAATGGATAAAACAGTTGTTGTTGCTGTTATTAACAGATATCCACATCCCACTTATAAAAAAATTGTAAGTAGAACTACACGATATAAGGCGCATGATCCAGAAAATACATGCGTTTTAGGTGATCGAGTTAAAATTAGAGAAACTAGACCGCTTAGTGCTCATAAAAGATGGGCAATAGAAGAGATTCTCAATAAAACAAGTCAGGCTAGGGAGGTTAAAAAATGATTCAACAAGAAACTTATTTAACAGTTGCCGATAATAGCGGAGCAAAAAGACTCCAATGTATTAGGGTTTTAGGTTCTAATAGAAGGTATGCACATGTCGGAGATGTAATCGTAGCAACTGTAAAAGATGCTCTTCCTAATATGGGAGTCAAGAAATCTGAAGTTGTAAAAGCTGTTATCGTCAGAACTAAAGCTACATTAAGAAGAAATACTGGTAATTCAATCAGATTTGATGACAATGCGGCAGTATTGATTAATGAAGATAAGAATCCAAAGGGTACTAGAGTCTTTGGTCCTGTAGCTAGAGAACTGCGGGATAAAAATTACACAAAGATTGTTTCTCTTGCTCCGGAGGTGATTTAAATGTTGGATTCATTAAAGCAAAAGAAAAATTTTCAGAGAATAAAAATGAGAATCAAAACTGGAGATTTGGTGAAAGTAATTAATGGCAAGGACAAAGGGAAAACAGGTGAGGTTTTAAAAACTATCCCTCTTGAAAATAGGGTAGTTGTAAAGGGAATTAACCTTAGGACTAAACATGTAAAACCAACTCAGGAAGGAGAAACTGGAAGAATACTTACAGAAGAAGCATCTTTACATGCATCAAATGTAATGTTCTTTTCAAAGGATAAAAATCTTACAAGTAAGATTGAATACTTTATTGATAAAGAGGGGGTTAAGAAAAGAAGATTGAAGAAAACTGGTGAAGTAATTGATTAATTTTTCATCAGAAACCAGATTTCAATTTTTTCTAATTTATCAATTCTGACAAAGACCAGAATTAACAAAAAAATTATGACTCTAAAAAATCGCTACAAAGAATCAATTAGACCAAAACTTTTAAAAGACCTTGGTCTTAAAAATATTCATCAAGTACCTAAAGTTGTCAAAGTCAACGTTAATAGAGGTCTTGGTGAGGCAGCTTCAAATTCAAAAGCTCTAGAAGCCTCTTTAAATGAAATGGCAACGATTACTGGACAAAAGGCCTTAGTAACTAGGGCCAAAAAAGCAATCGCGGGTTTTAAAATTCGTGAAGGAATGCCTATTGGTTGTACTGTAACTTTGAGGGGAGACAGGATGTATTCCTTTTTGGAGAGATTCATAAATCTAGCTTTACCAAGAATAAGAGACTTTAGAGGAGTTAATCCAAAAAGTTTCGATGGAAGAGGGAATTATACTGTTGGGGTAAAAGAGCAATTGATTTTTCCTGAAATCTCTTTTGATAAAATAGATTCAATAAGAGGTATGGATATAACTATTGTCACAAGTGCAAAATCAGATCAAGAAGGTAAAGCTCTTTTGCAGGAGTTAGGAATGCCTTTTAGTAAGAATTAAATTAAAACTATGTCAAATCACGATCCTATTTCAGATATGCTTACTCGAATTAGAAATGCGAGTCAAAAAAAGCATACAACCACAACTATCCCAAGTTCAAAAATGTCCTTAAGCATCGCTAAAGTACTTCAAAAAGAGGGGTTCATTTCTGACATTAATGAGGAAGGTGAAGGTTATAAATCACAAATAATACTCGGTCTCAAATATAGTGGTAAAGATAAATTCCCTACTATTCGATCTATGCAGAGAGTTAGTAAACCTGGTTTGAGAATATATAAAAATACTAGAGGTTTACCAAAAGTTCTTGGAGGCCTTGGAGTAGCAATAATTTCAACTTCTAAAGGCGTAATGAGTGATCGCGATGCTAGAAAGCAAGGCATTGGCGGCGAAGTCCTCTGCTATGTTTATTAAGGAGAATTAATCATGTCAAGAATCGGAAAAACACCAGTACTAATTCCAGAGAAAGTTACAGTTGAATTTGATGGATTAACAGTTACAGTGAAAGGCCCAAAGGGTGAGTTAAAACGTCTCATGCCTGAGGGAGTTAGTTTTGATAAGAAAGATAATACTGTTGTCGTAAGTCCTACTACAACCAAAATATATTCAAGGCAGAGACATGGTTTATGTAGAGCCTTAATTGCAAATATGGTTGAAGGTGTTACTCAAGGTTTTTCAAAGAAACTAGAAATTGTTGGGGTTGGATCAAGAGCACAAGTAAAAGGTAAAAATCTAGTTGTTAGTGCAGGATATAGTCATCCTGTAGAAATGATCCCCCCTGATGGTATAACATACAAGGTTGAAAGTAATACAAACGTTACTGTATCTGGAATTGATAAGGAAATTGTTGGTAATGAAGCAGCAAAAATCAGATCAATTAGACCTCCAGAGCCTTATAAAGGAAAAGGAATTAAATATCATGATGAGAGAATCCTCAGAAAAGCTGGTAAATCTGGCAAAAAATAATTCCAATTAAAAAAATGACCAAACTTTCCAGGAAATTACAAACCCAAAAAAGACATAGAAGATTAAGGAGATACTTAATTGGAGATGCAACGCGTCCAAGATTGTCTGTTTTTCGGTCTAATAACCATATTTATGCCCAGGTTATAGATGACAGCGCTCAAACAACTATTTGCTCAGCTTCAACTGTAGATAAGGAAATAAGAGAAAAATCTGAGAAATTACCTTCTGATTGTAATTCTTCCTCCATTGTTGGAAAATTATTAGCAAAGAGAGCGATAAAAAAAGGTATTAAGCAAGTAATTTTTGACCGTGGAGGTAATTTATATCACGGTAGAGTAAAGGCACTTGCAGACGCTGCGCGTGAAGCTGGCCTAGAATTTTAACTCTTAATTTTTTACTATGACTGACACTCCAACAAAACAAGAAATTCAATCCAAGAACGATAATGTTCCTGGAGCTATGCCTGTAGAACAAAAAAAGAATAATCGTAATGATCGAAAAAGAAATAGAAGAGGTGATTCAAAAAATCTAGAGAGAGATTCTGATTGGCAAGAAAGAGTTGTTCAAATTCGACGCGTTTCTAAGACTGTTAAGGGTGGAAAAAAAATGAGTTTTAGAGCAATTGTTGTGGTGGGTAATGAGAAAGGTCAAGTTGGAGTCGGAGTTGGTAAAGCAGGTGATGTAATTGGTGCGGTGAGAAAGGGAGTTTCAGATGGTAAAAAGAATCTTGTTAGGGTACCCTTAACCCCAAATAATTCAATACCGACTTTATCAAAGGGTCGAGATGGTGCTGCTAATGTATTAATTAGACCAGCTGCACCAGGTACAGGTGTAATTGCTGGTGGTTCAATAAGAACAGTTTTAGAATTAGCCGGCATAAAAAATGTTTTAGCAAAAAGATTGGGTAGTAAAACACCTTTGAACAATGCAAGAGCTGCTATGGTGGCTCTTGCTCAATTAAGAACACACAAATCTGCCTCAAGAGAGAGAGGCATCTCACTCGAACAGCTCTATTCTTGAAAATTATGACTTCAACATTAAATACACTTAAATCAAACTCTGGCTCAAGAAAGAAAAAATTAAGAAAGGGTAGAGGAATTGCGGCCGGCCAGGGTGCATCATGTGGTTTTGGAATGAGAGGACAAAAGTCACGTTCTGGAAGACCCACCCGTCCAGGTTTTGAAGGTGGCCAAATGCCACTATACAGAAGAGTGCCAAAATTAAAGCACTTTGAAATAATTAATCAAAAGAACTTTTCCATAATTAATTTAGAAAAACTAAACGATTTCAAAGATAACGATACAGTTAACCTTGACTCACTAGTTAAGAAGGGATTAATCTTCAAACCAAAATTTCCTTTAAAAATCCTTGGTAATGGAAAAATTAATGTAAAGCTAAAAGTCCAAGCTCATGCATTTACAAAAGTTGCAAAACAAAAAATTGAGGACGCAGGTGGATCCTGCGAGCTTATAAATAATTAATAAATTTACTAAAAATTTAGGTAAGCTTCAAAATGTTTGTCAACAAAAGTAGAAATCCTAGCGCTTCTGAAATACTTTCCCAATTATTTTTAAATAAAGAGTTAAGAAGTAGAGTTTTAACTACTTTAGGTCTTCTACTTTTAGTAAGACTTGGTATTTACATCCCTATGCCTGGTATTGATAGGGTCGCTTTTAAAAGTTTTATAGATCAAGGGGGGCAATTAATAGGTTTTTTAGATATTTTTACTGGCGGAGGAATTTCAACCTTAGGAATATTTGCATTAGGTATACTTCCCTTTATTAACGCATCAATTATTATTCAGCTTCTCACAGCTTCATTGCCTGTTCTTGAAGATTTACAAAAAAATGAAGGAGAAGCGGGGAGAAGAAAAATTGCTCAAATAACTAGATATGTTTCATTAGGATGGGGTTTTTTGCAAAGTATAATATTTTCCTTAATTCTCAGACAATATGCTATTGAGGGTATAAGTGAAACTGCATTTGTCTTGCAAACCTCTATTGCCTTGGTTACTGGTTCAATGTTAGTAATGTGGTTTAGTGAAATTATTACGGAGAAAGGGATAGGTCAAGGAGCTTCACTGGTAATTTTTTTGAATATTGTTTCGACTTTACCTAAAGCTCTAAGTTCAACTATTGAAAAAGCTCAAACTGGCGATAGAGGAGATGTTTTAGGTATAGCAGTTTTACTTGGTGTATTTTTGCTGACAATTGTTGGGATCATTTTTGTTCAAGAGGGAGCAAGACGCATTCCTATTGTTAGTGCAAAAAGGCAGATAGGAAATTCAACACTACTTCCTACAAGGCAAAGTTATCTACCATTGAAGTTAAATGCAGGAGGAGTCATGCCGATCATATTTGCATCTGCTTTAATCTTTTTACCTATAACTATTGCAAATGTTACGGGCAATCCAGTCTTAATCAAGTTAGCCAGTAGTTTAAATCCGGGATCTTCTAATCCATGGCCATATGCTCTTACATTCTTCTCCTTGATTTTGGGGTTCTCTTATTTTTATGCATCTCTTACTATCAATCCAGTTGATGTGGCTTCAAATTTAAAGAAAGGTGGAGTAGCTATACCAGGAGTTAGACCAGGAACTAATACAGCAAACTACCTATCAGGTATACAAAATAGGTTGACTTTGTTGGGCGGATTATTTCTGGGATCAGTAGCTATAATCCCAGCTGCAGTAGAAAGAGCTACAAATGTTCAGACCTTTCAAGGTTTAGGAGCAACTTCATTACTTATTCTTGTGGGCGTTGCTATAGATACTGCTAAGCAAATTCAAACTTATGTTATTTCACAAAGGTATGAGGGACTAATTAACAATTAATGAAGAAACATTTACTATTTTTAGGAGCTCCTGGAGCAGGGAAAGGGACTCAAGCGGAATTGCTAAGTCAAACTAATTCTTACTTGCATCTTTCTACTGGTGAATTATTAAGAAAAGAAATCGAAATGAATACTACCCTTGGTATCCAGGTAAAAGATATTATGAATCGAGGGGAACTTGTTAGTGATGAACTCGTTTTAAAAATAGTAAGACAAAATTTAGTTAAGGATAATAAAGGTTGGATTCTAGATGGTTACCCAAGGAATTTATCTCAAGCAAATTCATTGAATGAAGTCTTAACTGAAATAAATCAACCTTTAGAAGTGGTTTTTTATTTAGATATTCCTGAAGAAGTGCTAATTAAGCGTTTGCTTCTAAGAGGGAGGAAAGACGATACAGAAGAGACAATTAGAACTAGAGTTGATATTTATAAAAAAACTACAGAACCATTGATTCAATATTTTAAAGATCTTTCATTGTTAAAATATATTGATGCTAATAGAGATTTAAAAACCATTTCCTCTGATATCAAACAAAAAATGGCTTGATCATGTTGTAGAATATAGTATTAACGTTTTATTTGTTAAACCCCTATGAAGGTCAGATCTTCAGTCAAAAAAATTAGTCCTGACGATCAGATCGTGAGGAGAAGAGGTAAAATCTATGTTATTAACAAGAAAAGACCTCGTAATAAACAGCGTCAGGGTTAAATTTCAACCCTTAAATTCAAACTTTTACTTATTCAAAACACGTGGCCAGGATTGCAGGAATTGACATACCTCGCGAAAAGCGAGTTGAAATTGCACTAACATACGTCTATGGAATTGGTTTAACGAGATCAAAGCTAATTCTTGCTAATACGGGTGTAAACCCAGATACTCGTGTCAAAGACCTTTCAGATTCTGATGTTCAAAAGCTAAGAGGTGCTACAGAAGAATTCACTTTAGAAGGAGATTTGAGAAGAAAAGAGGGAATGGCTTTAAAACGTCTACAAGACATAGGGTGTGTAAGAGGAAGAAGACATAGAATGAGTCTTCCAGTAAGAGGTCAAAGAACTAGAACCAATGCAAGAACAAGACGTGGTTCTAGGAAAACAGTTGCTGGAAGAAAAAAATAAATAACTAAATCTATTTACAAATTTAAGTATTAAATTAAAAATCATGGCAGCTACAGTAAAAAAAACAGGTTCCAAGAAATCTAAACGTAATGTACCCAATGGTGTGGTACATATTCAAAGCACTTTTAATAATACTATTGTCTCAATTACTGACACCTCTGGCCATGTAATTTCTTGGTCTTCTGCAGGCGCAAGTGGATTTAAAGGCGCTCGGAAAGGTACGCCATTTGCTGCTCAAACAGCTGCTGAGGCTGCAGCTAGAAGAGCACTTGATCAAGGTATGAGACAAATAGAAGTATTAGTTAGAGGGCCTGGCGCAGGTAGGGAAACGGCCATAAGAGCTTTACAAGTGGCCGGATTGGAAATAACTCTAATAAGAGATGTAACTCCATTACCTCATAATGGATGTAGAAGACCTAAACGGAGACGCGTTTAGGTCTTAACCATTCTCAACCCCCCCCCCAAAAAAAACTCTTAACCTCATTATTTTCCGTGTTGCAATACCAGATTGACAGAATCGACCATCAAATAGCAGATGATCGCTCCCAAACAGGAACTTTTTTAATTGGCCCTCTTGAAAGGGGACAAGCTACAACTTTGGGTAATTCCCTAAGAAGAGTCCTTATGGGAGGACTTGAAGGGAGTGCAGTTACTGCTGTAAGAATAGCAGGAATTAATCATGAATATGCCACTATCCCTGGAGTTAGAGAAGACGTTTTAGATATTCTTCTTAATTGCAAGCAATTATCAATAAATAGTTCTAATCCAGAGCTCGAAATCGGCAGGTTAGTAGCGAGTGGTCCAATGGAAGTGAAGGCGAATGATATCCAATTCTCCTCTCAAGTTGAAATTGTTGATGGCGAAAAACCGATTGCGACTATTCAGGATGGACATAACTTAGAGTTGGAAATCCATGTTGAAAGAGGTGTTGGATATAGACCCGTCGACCGTAAGAGTGAAGAGACAACTGCTATTGATCTACTTCAAATAGATGCTGTATTTATGCCAGTCAAGAGAGTGAATTTTACGATTGATGAAACGGCCGTGGCAGAAGGCGGAACGGGAAGAGAAAGATTAAAAATGGAAGTCGTAACAGATGGTTCAACAAGTCCTGACGATGCTATTGCTGAAGCTGCAAATCAGTTAATAGAACTTTTTCAACCCCTTGCTACTGTCACAATGGTTGAGGAAATTCCTGAAGATCCTGAACCATCTCCTGAAGCTCAAATTCCTCTAGAGGAACTAAACTTGTCCGTTAGAGCATATAATTGTTTGAAAAGGGCGCAAGTTAACTCAGTTTCGGATTTAATGGGCTTCAGTTATGAAGATCTTCTTGAAATTAAAAACTTTGGCTCTAAATCTGCAGATGAGGTTATTGAGGCTCTTGAGCGCATCGGCATTTCTATTCCACAAAGCAGGACATCTGTTTAACAATTTTTAAGATTATGAGACACCAACTTAGAATTCCATTATTAAGTAAACCAGCTGACCAGAGGAAAGCACTTCTAAGAGGTTTAACTACACAATTAATTAGGGAAGGTAGAGTAACAACAACAAAAGCTCGTGCAAAAGCTTTAAGAAATGAAGCTGAAAGAATGATTTCACTCGCCAAAGAGGGAAGTTTGGCTTCTAGGAGAAGGGTTATTGGATATATCTATGATAAGAAATTAGTTCATTCACTATTTGAAAAAGCAAAGGAAAGATATGGAGACAGAAATGGTGGTTATACACGCATAGTCAGAACCGTATCTAGAAAAGGTGATAACGCTCAGATGGCCATAATTGAGCTTGTTTAAGTTATTTAATATATAGGATTTTACTAGAAAATAACTTTTGAAAAGGGTAGCTTTACTAGTCCAATATGATGGATCGCATTATTCAGGTTGGCAAAAACAAAAAAATGCAACTTCAGTCCAAGAAACTCTAGACAGAGCTCTCTTAAAGATTACAAATCATACAGTAAAGACTTTTGCAGCAGGAAGGACTGATGCTGGGGTTCATGCATCAGGGCAAGTAGTACACTTTGATATTGATTGTGTAATACCTGGGAATAGTTATTCTGATGTTTTAAATGGTCTTTTACCCTCAACAATTAGGATCTTGGAATCAGTTGAGGTTAAAGATAGTTGGCATGCATGCTATTCAGCAATATATAGACATTATCGATATGTCATTAATAACAGTAAATTTCCTAACTTGTTTATCAATAATTGGTCATGGCATAGATATCAAAAAGTATTAGATGAAGTTTTAATGTTAAATGCATCCAGGAAAATGATAGGAGAACATGATTTTTTTGCTTTTCAGAAAAGTGGTAGTAATAGAACAAACTCAATTACAAAAATAAAAAATATAGATATTAAAAGAGTAGAAGATTTGATTTTTGTTGATATTAAAGCTACTGGTTTTCTATATGGAATGGTCCGCTTAATTATTGGTCAACTAGTTTTAGTTGGAGAAAACAAAATATCGCCAGAAATTTTTACAGATAGATGGGTAAACAAAAAGAAAAATGATGTTAAAGAATCTGCTCCAGCTAAGGGGTTATGTTTTGTAAATGCTGTTTATAAAGAAAATGTTTTTAAAAAGATTAATAATAATGATTTTTTTCCTGTATTTTTAATTAAGGGTTTTTCTTAAGTAAGGTTTAATTAAGCGAATTTTTTGTGTAAATCATTCAAACTGTTGTTTAATATTCCTACAATAAGGTAGAATTTAATACTAATTTAAATTTATTTGCAGAAACTTGGTAAATGAATAAAACAATAACTCCATCTTTAGAAACAATTGAAAGAAATTGGTTTTTAGTTGACGCAAAAGATAAGACGCTTGGTAGACTTGCTACAGAAATTGCAACTGTATTGAGAGGTAAGAATAAACCAACATTTACACCTCATCTAGATACTGGAGATTTTGTCATTGTAGTAAATGCCGAGAAAGTTGAGGTTACAGGTAAAAAAGCATCACAAAAATTGTACAGGAGACATTCTGGAAGACCAGGAGGAATGAAAATTGAAAAATTTGAGTCTTTACAAGAAAGGATTCCTGAAAGAATCATCGAGCAAGCTGTTAAGGGCATGTTGCCTCATAATTCTCTAGGAAGACAGCAATTTAAAAAACTAAAAGTTTATAAAGGTGCTGATCATCCTCATGCTGCTCAGAATCCTGTATTATTAAATAGTTAATTTATAAAAATGAATAGTCAAATAAAAAACAAAGCAGTGTATTGGGGTACTGGGAGAAGAAAAACTTCAGTAGCTAGAGTTCGATTGATTCCAGGAAATGGATTAATAAAAATTAATGGTCGTGCTGGAGATGATTACTTAAACTTTAATCCTCTGCACTTAAATTCAATAAAAGCACCTTTGCAAACATTAGGCCTTGAAAATTCTTATGATATTTTGGTAAATGTTTTTGGTGGTGGATTGACTGGCCAAGCAGATGCTATAAAGCAAGGTGCAGCTCGAGCACTTTGCGAATTATCTCCTGACAATAGGAAACCGCTAAAAACGGAAGGCCATCTCAGTAGAGATCCTAGAGCTAAGGAAAGAAGAAAATATGGTCTTAAAAAAGCAAGAAAAGCTCCTCAATTCTCTAAACGTTAAAGGAATTTAAATTATGCCTAAATCAGAAATTCACCCAAAATGGTATCCAGATGCAAAAGTTATTTGTAATGGAGAAGTTGTAATGACTACTGGCTCTACGCAGCCTGAATTACATGTTGATGTGTGGAGCGGAAATCACCCCTTCTTCACAGGGACTCAAAAGATTCTTGATACAGAAGGTAGGGTTGATAGGTTTATGAAAAAATATGGAATGGGTTCAGCTAATTCAGCCACATCAAAAGATCAAAAAGAAGAAAAAGATTCTAAAAAATAGAATTTTCAAAATTAAGCACAATTTCAATTGGAATACTCAACATTAATTGCAAGGTTGAAAACTGCTTCAGAAAGTTTTGAAAATTTGGAAGTGCAACTTGCAGATCCTGATATAGCTAATGATCCAAAAAAATTAGAATCAATAGCAAGAGAAAGGTCAAAATTGGAACCTTTGGTGATTGATTTTAATAAGTTGCTTGATACTGATAAAGAAATCGAAGATTCAAAAAATCTTCTAAAAGAGAATAGAAATGATAAAGAAATGGAATCTTTGATAAATGAGGAGTTAATAACTCTAGAGGAATCTAAGAGTGAACTGATTCAAAAGACCACAATCGCCTTATTGCCAAAAGACCCAAGAGATGAAAGAAGTGTAATGTTAGAAATCAGAGCCGGTGCTGGAGGTAACGAGGCTTGTATTTGGGCGGGTGATTTAGCAAGAATGTATGAAAGATATGGACAAAAAATTGGATGGTCTGTAAAACCTGTTAGTGCTTCCGAGTCAGATATGGGGGGATTTAAGGAGTTAGTTATCTCCGTTAAGGGGGATTCTGTATATAGTCAACTTAAATTTGAGGCTGGTGTACATAGAGTCCAAAGAGTTCCAGCTACTGAATCTCAAGGCAGAGTTCACACCTCTACTGCTACAGTTGCCGTAATGCCTGAGGCTGATCCTGTTGAGGTTAAAATTGATCCAACAGATCTAGAGGTTGGAACAGCAAGATCAGGAGGTGCAGGGGGACAAAATGTTAATAAGGTAGAGACAGCTATTGATCTTCTCCACAAGCCTACAGGAATAAGAGTTTTTTGTACTCAAGAAAGATCACAACTGCAAAATCGCGAACGAGCAATGGAAATTTTAAGAGCTAAATTGTATGAAATTCAATTAAAAGAAGCCAATGCAAAAGAGAGATCACAAAGGCTTTCCCAAGTTGGAACAGGTGATAGAAGTGAAAAAATCAGAACTTATAATTTTAAAGATAACAGGACAACTGATCATAGATTAGGTTCCAATTTTTCTCTTGAGCCAATTCTTGCTGGCCAATTAGAAGAAGTGATTAATGCATGCATAGCGCAAGAACAAAAAAGAATGATGGAAGATTTTAATAAAGAAGTAAATTAAGATTTTTATTAGATTGCAACCCCTATTACGTATTTACTCCATTCTTTATGCTTGCCAGAGTCAATTTGTCTTGTCGCTTCAAAATTTAGATTACTTAATGGACGATAAGGACGACGTCTTAAGGGCATATTCGCCTCTTCGGGTGTTCTATTACCTTTTTGTACATTACATCTGAGACAAGCTGTGGTTACATTTTCCCAGTTATCTGTTCCACCTCTGCTTCTTGGTAAAACATGATCTATTGATAGGTCACTACCCCTATAGTTACAGTATTGGCAAGCATTATTATCTCTCAGAAGAATATTTTTTCTTGTTAGAGAAACCTCTCTAAAAGGAACTTTGACGTAGTAACGAAGTCTTATAACTGTCGGCAACTTTTTCCCGCTATGTATTGAATATGTATTATCTTCCTCTAAGCTTTCTGCTTTACCTTTAATCATCAAAATTACTGCTCTTCTCCAGGAAGTGATGTTTAAAGGTTCATAAGATGCATTTAAAACTAGAGTCTGGCCCATGCCAAAATACAATTTACATGTCATGCTAACTGTATATTCTACTAAGCGCATATATTTGTGCAAAGTTAATGCAAAACAGGCAAACAAATCAGGTATTTATTTTTGATAAATTTCCAAATTTTGAAAAAGATATAGATCTAAAACAAAGAGCATGGATTGAAGTTAAAGGTAAAGCAATAGAAACAAACGTTAGAAAATTAAGATCAAAATTAAGTAAAAATTGTGAATTTATGGCAGTCGTTAAAGCTGATGGATATGGACATGATGCGAAATTAGTATCAGAGTATGCTATCAAAGGTGGAGCATCTCAATTAGGTGTTGCCACATTAAATGAAGGCATTAAGCTCCGTTCTTCAGGAGTTAAAAAACCAATACTTATCCTCGGAAATCTTTATACGAAAAGGGATCTTACAATATGTTTGAAAAATGATCTTATGCCAACCATCAGTAGTATAAGAGAATGTCTAATTTGCAATAACATTGGTAAGCACTTTGGATTGAAATTTCCCTTACATCTTAAAGTTGATACGGGGATGTCAAGATTAGGATTTGAATACAATAAATTTGTACAACAATTTGAAAACATTAAATCTTTTGACAATATTTCTATTGAGGGAATATATAGTCATTTATCATCTGCAGATGAAGTCAACTCATTAAATCCAAAAAGTATTACACAATTACAAAGGCAGAAGTTTCAGGAATTATTAAAACAAATTAATGTTGATAGAAATAAAAATATCAAGATTCATTTGGCTAATTCAGCGGGAATGCTTCTTGATAAAAATTTCCATTTTCATATGGTACGTGTTGGATTATCTATGTATGGATATAAACCTTTGTCAAAATTAAATAAAAATTTATTGCTTAAGCCAGCTTTATCTTTGAAGGTCAAAGTAGCTTTTATAAGAACTATTGATAAAGGTATAAGTGTAAGTTATGGAGGCAAATTTGTAAGTCATAGAAAAACTAAGTTAGCTGTTTTAAGTATTGGTTATGCAGATGGTGTACCAAGAAATCTTTCAGGCAAGATTAAAGTTATCCATAATAATAAATTTTATCCTCAAGTTGGATCTATAACTATGGACCAAATGATGGTAGACATAACAGATTCTAATGAAATTAAAGTTGGTAGTACCATGGTATTACTAGGATCTGATGGAGATAAAACAATTTCTCCTCTTGAATGGGCAAGAAAATCTAGTACTATCCCTTGGGAAATTCTTTGTTCTTTTAAAAATAGATTACCGAAAGTTCACGTAGATTAGACATTTCGATTAAATAAAAAATTTTGAATGTTTGCATAAAAATTGATAATGTATAGGAATTGGAGAGGTGGCTGAGTGGTTGAAAGCGGCTCCCTGCTAAGGAGTTACAGGAGGTAACTTTTGTCGAGGGTTCGAATCCCTCCCTCTCCGTGATTTATTTAGAAAGTTTTAATTAATATTTGTTTTAAAACAAGTTAAGGTTAATATCTTTAAGTTCATAAATAGAATTTAAAATCAAGTCAGCGCCTGCATCTCTAAGATTTGTTTCGTAAGAATTACGTTCTTTTAATCGAGAATTTAAATGTAAATGAGGGGGAGCTATTCCGATACTTATGAATTTCTGAGATGGTATTTCCTTTCTAGCGTTTATAACTGTATTTATATCTGCAATAGTATCTCCTACATATGCAATGGGAATATTTGATTCGCCAAGTTTATCTCCAATAAGCTTTTTTGATAAGTTAATAAAACCTTTAGGATCAGGCTTGTCAGGGGCATCTCCCATAGATATTAATGGTGGTGATTTTAGTCCAAGTCTTTTTTCTAAAACAAATTTTGCAGAAGCAAACTCTGCACCACTAACAAAACCCCAGATTATTCCATTACCTTGAATTAAATCAAAAAACTTTTTATCAACTAATAACTCCTCATTTGTTATGTAGCCTGACCAGTATTTACTATCTTTATTTGGATCTCCACCAAAGTAAAACTCTTCAAAACATTTTACTATTTCCTCTCTTGGAGGAATTTTAAGGTTTAAGTTCTTTTTTTTTATACATCTTTTGATAAGTTCTAAACTTAAATCCCAGTCATTATTCCAGATCCCTTCATTTTTTGCATTATCAATATCTATATAACTTGGCTCCCATCCAGAAAATTTGTAAACTGTTTTTTTTAATGAAAGTCTGTAACTATTTTCCACGCTGCGAATCACCCCATCAATGTCAAACAAAATTAAACCAATATTTTTCAATTAATTCTCTTAAATCATTCATTTAAAAGATTAGTATTCTTATAAAGAAAAAGCAAAAAAACATTCTATTTATAAAATTATGGATTATCTAAATTTAATTTTGTAAATATCCTCTGGGAGTGAGAAATATTTCGTCAACTAAGGTTGTTTGAGAATTGCCAATAATAATGATTGATAACATATCAATCTCTTTAAAAGGAATAGTGTTTAAAGTAAAAAATTTTTTGGTTTGATTTTCTCTACCTACTTGTCTAGCTATTAAAACTGGCGTATCACCATGCCTAGATTGTAAACATATATCTATTACATTTTTCAGCTGCCAATTTCTTTCAATTGATTGAGGATTAAATAAAGCTATTACAAAGTCACCCACAAGAGCTCCTTCAATTCTTTTCTCTATTAAAGACCATGGAGTTAATTTATCGCTTAAGCTTATTGAACAAAAGTCATTCATTAATGGTGCTCCACTAATTGCAGCAGCTAATTGAACACTACTTATACCTGGATGTACTTCAAAGTAAGGTCTATATTCTTTTTTGACTTTTTGCAGTAACTCCAAAAGTAGTCCAGCCATTCCATAGAATCCAGATTCCCCTGAAGAAATTAAAGCTACTTTAATTCCTTCCTCGGCTAGTTGAATTGCTTTACTGCATCTCTCTTTTTCTTCAGTAAGTTTACTTTCTATTAAAACCTGATCATTCCTCTTTAAGGGTTTTATTAAATCTAAATACATTTTGTATCCAATCCAAACAGTACATCTTGAAAGTGCTTTTCTTGCATTATTGGTTAGGAAGGAGATATCACCAGGACCACTTCCAATAATATGTATTTCTCCATGGGTTGGATTATATTGATTTTTTGATTCTGCTACAGCGATAGTTACTGCCCCAGATTGATTTTTGAAAATTCTTTTTTCTTTTAATAATTTTGATTCTTCTCCTGCAGCGAGTAAGCAAGAGGCTTCTGCTACTGAAGGTGTACCAATTTCCATTTGCACGACATTTGATGGATTTGGAACAATTATTGTTGAAAGATCTTCTTTGCTAAAAAACTTTATAGGCAAGTTTTTTTCTTCAGAAAGTTCTAAAATTCCTTTCTCATCTTTTTTTATATCTATAGTTGCAAATCCCGCAATTGATTGCTGTGATAAATTTCCTGACTTCAAAAGATTATTTAAAGAATTTGCTATTAATTCTTTGCTTGTATTTCTTTCACATCCAATGCCAATCCATAATACGGGCGGGTGCCAAGTTGTTTCATGATTTTCGAATATACTGACATGAAATATTGAATCTGGTTTTTCAGTTTCTTTTTTATCAATTTGATTAATAATCTCAGCTGATTCTGAAGT
>MWOR01000155.1 GCA_002025865.1 Prochlorococcus sp. HOT208_60m_813I02
CATGCCCAATAGGCCTGGTTCTAAATTCAATGGCCAAAATTCCTCTGGGATTAGGAAGCCAGTATCACCTAACGAACTTTTACAACTTCAAAAAAATAATAACTCTGAGAAAGACAACCTAGGTATAAAGAATAACGCAAAACAAAATATCGATGCACCTAAGCAGAAGGCGAAAGCGCCTAATATTCGTCCAAATGCTACTCCAAGTTCCAAAAAACCTCCTCATAGAACATTTTCAAATAGTTCAAAGAAACCTGGAAAGACAGACTGGGATGATAGCGCAAAACTTGAAGCACTAAGAAGTAAAAATCCTCAAAAACAAAGGCAAAAAGTTCATATTATTGGTGAAAATGATGATTCATTAACATCTGAAACCAGTGGATATTCAGGCGAGAAAATTTCAATTTTATCAGCAAGTCTGGCGCGTCCTAAGAAAGAAAAGTCTGACGAAACTAAATCTCAAAAATCTATCAAACAATTTAAGAAGAAGAAAAAAGAGACCACAAGACAAAGGCAGAAAAGGAGAGCAATGGAATTAAAGGCTGCCAAAGAAGCCAAACAAGTAAGACCTGAAATGATAATAGTTCCCGAAGATAATTTAACTGTTCAAGAATTAGCTGATAAATTGAGTCTTGAAAGTTCTGAAATAATAAAATCTCTTTTCTTCAAAGGCATAACGGCAACTGTTACTCAATCACTTGACTTAGCAACTATCGAAACAGTAGCTGAAGAATTTGGGGTGCCTGTTTTACAAGATGATATCCAAGAAGCTGCTGAGAAAACAGTTGATATGATTGAATCTGATGATATTGATAATCTAATAAGAAGACCACCTGTTATTACAGTGATGGGTCATGTAGATCATGGCAAAACAAGTCTCTTAGATTCCATCAGAGAATCAAGAGTAGCTTCTGGGGAAGCAGGAGGCATCACTCAACACATAGGAGCTTATCAAGTTGAATTTGAAAATGACTCTCAAAAGAAAAAATTAACTTTTCTTGATACCCCTGGTCATGAAGCCTTTACTGCAATGAGAGCAAGGGGTACAAAGGTTACAGATGTAGCTGTTCTTGTAGTTGCTGCAGATGATGGTTGTAGACCTCAAACACTAGAAGCTATAAGTCATGCAAGAGCTGCAAAAGTACCAATAGTTGTTGCAATAAATAAAATTGACAAAGAAGGGGCTTCTCCAGACAGAGTAAAGCAGGAACTATCAGAAAAAGATTTAATTGCTGAAGATTGGGGAGGCGATACAGTCATGGTTCCAGTAAGTGCTATCAAAAAACAAAACATTGATAAATTACTCGAAATGATCTTATTAGTTTCAGAGGTAGAAGATCTACAAGCTAACCCTGATAGATTTGCAAAAGGTACTGTTATTGAAGCTCACCTAGACAAAGCAAAAGGACCTGTGGCTACTTTGTTAGTACAAAATGGAACCTTGAAATCTGGAGATGTTTTAGCTGCGGGTTCAGTCCTTGGAAAAATTAGAGCAATGGTTGATGAACATGGTAATAGAATCAAAGAAGCAGGGCCATCATTCCCAGTTGAAGCGCTAGGATTCAGTGAAGTACCCACTGCAGGGGATGAATTCGAAGTCTACCCTGATGAGAAAACTGGTCGAGCCATTGTCGGAGAAAGGGCAAAAGATGCTAGAGCCACAAAATTAGCGCAGCAAATGGCCTCTAGAAGAGTCAGCTTATCATCCTTATCAACTCAAGCAAATGATGGAGAACTTAAGGAGTTAAACTTAATTCTCAAGGCTGATGTTCAAGGTAGTGTTGAAGCGATATTAGGATCACTAGAACAATTACCAAAAAATGAAGTTCAAGTCAGAGTCCTACTTTCTGCTCCCGGAGAAATAACTGAGACAGATATCGATCTCGCTGCTGCATCTGGTTCAGTAATTATTGGATTCAACACCTCATTGGCTTCTGGCGCGAAGAGAGCAGCTGATGCTAATGACGTTGATATAAGAGAATATGAAGTAATTTATAAACTCTTAGAAGATATTCAGTTGGCAATGGAAGGGCTACTTGAACCCGATCTTGTCGAAGAATCATTAGGGCAAGCTGAAGTTAGAGCAACTTTCGCAGTTGGTAAAGGAGCTATTGCGGGCTGTTATATACAAACTGGCAAATTACAAAGGAATTGTTCTATAAGAGTTGTTAGATCAGAGAAAGTAATATTTGAGGGTAATTTAGACTCTCTAAAAAGAGCTAAAGATGATGTAAAAGAAGTAAATACAGGATTTGAATGTGGAGTTGGCTGTGATAAATTCTCTTCATGGATTGAAGGAGATGTAATCGAAGCATTCAAATTTGTCACCAAAAAAAGGACATTATCAAAATAATTAAACCTCTAGCTTATTAATCTTTATTTCTGTCAAAGATTAATAAAGTAGGAAATATTACGCAAGCACCCAACTGTATGAGAAGGTTATTTAGCTGTAATTCAGTTCCACTTGCAATTCTGGAAAGCATTATTAGAAGCCCCAAAAATGCAGAACCGCTAAAAGCTATCCACAATATTCTTCTCAATCCCTTGAAAGGAGCTTGGGATTCCTTTAATAATTTCTTTTTCAATTCAGGATCTATTTTTGACATAAACTCTTTCAATTATAAAATTAAGTCTATATGAAAAATTCAATATTTAATTTGGCCGGTGTAGCTCAGTGGTAGAGCAACTGTCTCGTAAACAGTAGGTCATTGGTTCAATTCCAATTATCGGCATTTACCTAGCAAATTAAAATGGTTAATAAAATTTAAATATTAAATTATCCTGTTAGATATTACGCTAGAAAATCTGGAGCACCAAATATATCTAAATGGTTTGATGGATTAAAACTTCTCAAAGTATGATGGATTTATATGATTTCTGATATCTGAAATTAAATAAAATTTTCGCGAGTATGTTCTTAGGATTTTTAATTTCTCCAAATTAGTAATAAAGTAGTTAGATTCTTAAAGTAAATAAATTCATTAAATTTCATGACATGAATTTTAATTTGAAGCTTGAAAAATTAAATAAAAAAAATTACCAAAGAAAGCACTATGGAAAAATACTAACTGTAAGACTTCCATGTAATCCAATATTTCCAATAGGTCCAATTTATTTAGCAGACCATATTCATAAATGTTTTCCATCTTTAGAGCAACAATTCATTGATCTAGCAATAATTCCATCTAATAAAGTTTCCAAATATTTAGCTAGAAAAATTGATCAATTTAGACCACACCTAATCATTTTTTCTTGGAGAGATATACAAATTTATGCACCTGTTGATGGTAGGAGTGGAAATCCCTTACAAAACTCTTTTGAAGTTTTCTACTCAAAAAATATACTTAAAAAAATTAGAGGTTCCTGGGGAGGATTAAAGTTAATTGCATCCCATTATGGAGAAATATATAAAAATACTTCTTTAGTCAAGATGGGGCTAAAAAGAGCTCAAAAATACAATAAAAATGTAAAAGTAATTTTAGGAGGTGGAGCTGTTAGTGTCTTCTATGAACAATTGGGAAATCTACTCCCAATAGGAACTGTTATTTCAGTTGGAGAGGGAGAAAATCTCATAGAAAAAATTATTAGAGGAGATTCAATAGAGGAAGAAAGATGTTACATTGCTGGACAAAAACCTCGCAACAAATTAATACATGAACAACCTTCAGGAACTATTAAAACTGCCTGCAACTATAAATATATTAAATCAATATGGCCTGAATTCGATTGGTACATAGAAGGTGGCGATTATTACGTAGGGGTACAAACAAAAAGAGGTTGTCCTCATAATTGTTGTTTCTGTGTTTACACAGTTGTGGAGGGGAAGCAAGTTCGTGTTAATCCTGTTAAGGAAGTAATCAAAGAAATGAAGCAATTATATGATCTTGGAGTAAGGGGATTTTGGTTTACAGATGCACAATTTATTCCAGCCAAAAAACATATTGAAGATGCAAAAACACTTTTGCGAGGAATTAAGGACCAAGGCTGGAACGATATAAATTGGGCTGCATACATCAGAGCAGATAATATTGATGCAGAACTAGCTCAGCTCATGGTTGATACAGGTATGAGCTATTTTGAAATAGGTATCACCTCGGGATCTCAAGAACTTGTTAGAAAAATGAGGTTAGCGTATGACCTTGAAACTGTATTAAATAATTGCAGAATGCTAGTCAAATCAGGTTTCAAGAATCATGTTTCAGTCAATTATTCATTTAATGTTTTTGATGAAACGCCCAGCACTATAAGACAAACAATTGCTTACCATAGAGAATTAGAAAATATTTTTGGTAAAGGCTTAGTTGATCCAGCTATATTCTTTATAGGTTTGCAACCTCACACTCTTCTTGAGAAGTACGCCTTGGAACATAAAATTTTGAAGCCAAATTATAATCCTATGAGCATGATGCCCTGGACAGCGAGAAAACTTCTTTGGAATCCAGGCTCACTAGGGGAAAAACTTGGTCAGGTTTGCTTAGAAGCTTTTGATAATCCAGAAGACGAATTTGGCAAAACAGTTATCGACATTCTTGAGAGAGAATATGGAAAGTCCTCCTTAAAAGATTCCCTAAAAGTCCGTCCTTTATCAGAAAGGAAATTAGCCCATTCTAAATAATAAATGAAATCCTTATTAATCCTCTTTCTCAATTGAACTAGAAATTCCCTTAGATTTTAAAGATTCTGAATAGAATTCTGCTGGCTCTAAATCACAAACAATTACTAAACCTATACCCGTATTGTGTGCTTCAAGCATTATGGCGATAGCATCTTGTTCGCTTAATTGAGGCACAACTTCTCGAAGTGAAATAGTGACATACTCCATAGAATTAACTGGATCATTATGAAGTAAAACCTTATATTTTGGAGATTTATTTTTTAATTCTGCAGGTTTCTTTTCAATCACTGCTGAATTATTATTTACACCTTGTTCTAACTTTATAGATAACATTAAATTTATGAGTTTAATTTGTACTATTAATTATATATTAATTATTCTTTCCATTGCATCAAGAACGTTTGATCGTGAGTTAAAAGCTGACAAGCGAAAATAACCCTCTCCTGCTAATCCAAATCCACTCCCAGGTGTTCCCACTACACTAACTTTTTGAAGAAGGAAATCAAAAAAGTCCCAAGATGACATTTGATCTGGAACTTTAATCCAGATATAAGGAGCATTGTCCCCACCATAAACTTTATATCCTGAATTCTGAAGTTTATTTTTCATTATTTTTGCATTTTCCATATAAAAATCAATTAAACTTCTTACCTGTTTCTTCCCTTCAAGAGAATAAACAGCCTCTGCTCCTTTCTGAACCACATAACTTACTCCATTGAACTTTGTAGATTGTCGCCTATTCCAAAGAGACCATAACTCTACTTCCTCATTTGTTGAACTCAAACCTTTGAGATTTTTAGGTATTACTGTAAAAGCACATCTAACTCCAGTGAATCCTGCATTCTTTGAAAAAGATCTAAATTCAATAGCACAATCCTTTGCTCCCTCAATCTCATATATTGAATGTGGAATATCATTATCTTGAATAAATGCTTCATAAGCTGCATCAAAAAGTATTAGGGATTTGTTTTGAAGAGCATATTCAACCCACTTTTTCAATTCTGCTTTATTAATCGTTGCTCCAGTCGGATTATTAGGAAAACAAAGATATAAAATATCAACTTTTTTTTCAGGTAGTTCTGGCAGAAAGTTATTCTCCTCGTTTATTGCAAGATATGTCAATCCTTTATAAGTTCCATTTTCAAGAGAATCACCAGTTCTGCCTGTCATAACGTTACTATCAACATATACTGGGTAAACAGGATCTGTTACAGCAATTGAATTATCTTTGCCAAGAATATCTAAAATATTGCTACTATCGCATTTTGAACCATCAGAAACAAAGATTTCTTCAGGCGAAATTTGACAGCCTCTCGCAATAAAATCATTCTCAGATATTTTTTCTCTCAGCCAAGAATAACCTTGTTCTGGTCCATAACCTCTGAAACCTTCTGTTGTGCCCATTTCATCTATAGCTTTACCCATAGCCTCGATGCATGCTCTAGGTAATGGTTCTGTAACATCTCCTATACCAAGCTTAATAATTTCAGCACTATTTTTTGATTGAGAATATATTTTTACCCTTTTAGCAATTTCAGGAAATAAATAGCCTGCCTTGAGTTTAAAATAATTTTCGTTTACTTGTACCACTTTAGATAAAAAATTTCACCAGTACTTAGAATAATGTATTAGCGTGCTTTAGTGTTGATTAGATGTTAAAGTTATTCTAGTTATGATTCATTTAAGAGATAATCATAGCTATGAAATCAATTTCAATTAGTTTAAAAATCGTTTAAAGCTTTATAAATAGCAGAATTTAATCACTATTAACTTTATTAATTTCTAAAAAGTAAATAATAATAGCTAAAAAGCTTTATTAAAAGATAAAAGCTAATTCTATTTTAGAAAATTTTCAAAATCCAATTCATTCAGAATCAATTATATGTCTCAGCAAATTATCATCGCTGAGCAGGCTCGAATAGCAGCACTACTCACAGATGATCGAGTTGATGAATTAATCGTCGCACAAGGTCAATATCAAATTGGCGATATTTTTTTAGGAACAGTTGAAAATGTTCTCCCTGGCATTGATGCCGCTTTTATAAATATTGGAGAAAGTGAGAAAAATGGATTCATCCATGTTTCAGATTTAGGTCCACTAAGACTTAAAAAAGGGACATTTGGAATAACTGAATTACTAGAACCAAAACAAAAAGTTCTAGTACAGGTAATAAAGGAACCCACAGGATCTAAAGGTCCCAGACTAACTGGGAGTATTTCTATTCCAGGAAAATACCTGATATTACAACCAAGTGGCCAAGGAGTAAATATTTCAAGAAAAATAAATACAGAAACAGAACGAAGCCGTTTGAAAGCTCTTGGGGTTTTAATAAAACCACCCAACACAGGCTTGTTATTTAGAACAGAGGCTGAAAAAATAAAAGAAGAACTTCTAATTGAAGATTTAGAACAATTAACTCAACAATGGGAAAATATAATAAAAGTTTCTGAAGCTTCTAATCCGCCAAATTTAATAAAAAGAGATGATGATTTCTCTCTTAAGATCTTGAGAGATTATATTAAAGAATCAACTAAAAGCATAATTATTGATAGTAAATTTTCAGTTGCAAGGGCAAAAGATTTTTTAATAAATTATGAATCTGATATAGATATTGAATTTCACGATAACAGTTTAAACCAACATATTTTCGAAAAGTACGATATCAAGAAGACAATTCAAAAAGCTCTCCAGCCGAGAGTAGATCTTCCTTCGGGAGGTTATATCATTATTGAACCTACTGAGGCTTTAACAGTAATAGATGTAAACTCTGGATCATTTACAAGATCCGCAAACTCAAGACAAACCGTTTTGTGGACAAACTGCGAAGCAGCAGTTGAAATCTCAAGGCAAATGAAATTAAGAAATATTGGTGGAGTTATAGTAATTGATTTTATTGATATGGAATCTAGAAGAGATCAATTTCAATTGCTTGAGCATTTTACCTCAGCAATAAAAGATGATTCTGCTAGGCCTCAAATAGCTCAGCTTACTGAATTAGGCTTAGTAGAGTTAACCAGAAAAAGACAAGGTCAAAATATATATGAATTATTCGGTAAAAAATGTTCTGCATGCGATGGTACCGGACATGTAGAAAATATTTTAAATCAAGAAATTTCTAACTTCAAAATTAAAAATATTGAAAATGAATCTAATCAATCAAACAATCTAAAAGCTATAGATACTTATCAATCAACTGATGAGCAGGAAAAAATAATTGACAAGGAATTAATTAGCTCCAAAGACCTAAGAAAAGAGAATTATTCTAATAAAAAAGAAAAAGAGAATGATAATGATAATGATAATGATAATTTGAACCAATCAAATTCAAAAGAGAAAAATATAATAACAGTTGATCTTACAAATGAAGAAAAAATTGTTTTCAGTCAATTAGGTATTAATCCACTTATAAAGTTAGGTAAAGAATATCTAACCAGCAATAATTTTGTGCGTTTAAAAGAAAGTAATAAAGAAATGGAAAAACCCTTAGATAATAAAAAAACAAAAGCAAAACAAATTACAAAAATCTCAAAATCGGAAGAAGATAAGATTCAAATTAAAATTGAAGCAAATGCAAATTCTAAAGATAAATCAACAAATGAAAATAATGAAGTTGTATTTACAGATAAAAAGGATGAAATTGAACTTACAGATGAGCTAAACAATGCAAGAAAAAAAAGAAGAAGATCTTCAGCAAGCATTGAATAAAGTATTCGAAGTTGGAATAGATGAAGTTGGAAGGGGAGCAATTTTTGGTCCAGTTTTTGCAGCAGCTGTAGCATTAACTGAAAAAAATAAATTAATCTTAAAACAATTTGGAGTAACAGATAGTAAAAAACTAACTCCCAAAAAAAGAAAATTACTTTTACCAAAAATTTTATTACTCTCTTCAGATTATGGAATTGGGCAATCTTCGGCCAGCGAAATAGATAAGTTAGGTATCAGGGTTGCGACAGAACTTTCAATGATAAGAGCTTTAAAAAAATTAAAAGAAAAGCCATCTAAATTAATAATTGATGGTCCCTTATTATTAAGGCCATGGGACGGAATTCAGAAAAACATAATATCAGGAGACTCAAAGTTCATCTCGATAGCTTCAGCAAGCATAGTTGCCAAAGTTGCTCGCGACAATCTAATCGAAAGATTAGAAAAAAAATACTCAGGATACTTGATATTTAAAAATAAAGGTTATGGAACCAGAGAGCATCTTTCATTAATCAAAAAAAATGGAAGAACTAAACTTCATAGGGAAAGTTTTTTAAAGAAATCAAATCTTATTTAATTTACACCAATCTAAAAAATCTTTTACAAGTTGCTGTTGAACTCTTGACTTTATACCCAATAGAATCCCATTTAATACCGAATGACCAGTAGATTCCAAAATTTTCCTTGGTACAAGCTTCAGTAGAGAGGGTTGGCTTACAGATACTCCAAGAAGCGCCTCACCTTCTAAACCAATATCAGTAGCTTCCAAATTCGCTTTCAAAATAAGATTAAAATCATCTATCATCCCCAAACCATCCAACGTACTTTCAAGGGCACTCATTTTTAAAATTCCATCTTTATTTTCTACCGCAATTGAGACAACAGGTTTAATATCTAATTGAAAAACCTTTAAGCTTGTTACTGTATACTTATATCTACCTGCTCCTTCTGGTACTAATTTTTTGGAGTCAAGCATTGCTCCAACAACTCTTTCTTCTTCCAAAAGATATTTAGAAAGATATTCTTTATTACGTGTTACAGAAAGCTTGAGTTTCTGTTTAGCATCAAAAGACAATAGCATTTTCTATATTTCTCCAATGCTTATTTGATCTCTTTTTTTTTTAAAATTAATCATGCGCAAACAAGTTGCATATTTAGGTCCTCAAGGAACATACGCAGAAAAAGCAGCCCATATATTATCAAAGCTTGCCAATTTTCAGACACCTATATTTGTACCATGTAATGGGTTACATTCGGTCATTAAATCGATAGCGTACAACAATTGTGATGCTGCTGTAGTCCCTATAGAAAATTCTGTAGAAGGGGCAGTTACAGCTACTCTAGATGCCCTTTGGAAATTCCCTGAAATTTTTATAAATAAAGCAATTGTTTTACCTATAAAACATGCATTAATTAGTGATGGAGAACTTTCAAACATTTCAGAAGTATTATCTCATCCTCAAGCATTAGCTCAATGTTCAGAATGGTTATCTGAGAATCTTCCAAATGCAATTCCTCTCCCAACAAATTCAACATCAGAAGCTGTCAATATGATCAAGGGGAGTAAATTCAGAGCTGCTATCGGTTCAAAATCGTTAATTCAAATTGAAGGACTTAAAGAATTAGCTTTTCCAATTAATGATGTTCCAGGTAATTGCACTAGATTTGTTTTGTTGAGCAAGGAATCAAATTCAAATTTATCTAATATTGCCAGTTTTGCTTTCTCATTAATTTCAAATAAACCAGGTGCTTTGCTTAAAGCTATAAGTTATATTGCAGATTTTGGATTTAATATGAGTAAAATCGAATCTAGACCTTCAAAAAGAGAATTAGGTGAATACATAATTTATATTGATTTAGAAATCAATGATCAAAATAAAATTAAAAATTTTCTTGAATTAAAAAATAAGTTAAAGCCACTTTGCAACAATTTTGTAGACTTTGGAAATTATCTTTCTGAAAATATTGAACTAGATTAATTTACCCTCTACATTTATAAACTCCAAACTCCATTAGACCTTTTCTAAAAGCCCAATTCATGAGAAGTATTGTTGGAATCTCTCTAATCGACTTAACTATCGCAAATGGGCCAAGTGACAAAATTATGAAGGGCCTTCGAATACCTTCAATAATGGAGTCGTACCATGAAGGATTTGTATAGGAATTCCAATTTTCAGAAATAACTCTTCCTGAACTTTTTTCGTTAGTTCTAAGAATGTTACAAAATTCGTTAATGCTAATAAAATTAGGATGTACCCATTGTTCAAGTAATTGTTTAAGAACTAACTTTTCAAAAAATGATGGGGGGCATGCCCCGAGGTCTCTTGAGTTCCAATCAGCCAATGCGAAATACCCTCCAGGTCTTAAAGTTCTCAGCATTTCATCTGCAAACCTAGTTTTATCATTCATGTGTGCACCAGCCTCAACACTCCAGATGGCATCAAATGATCCATCTTCAAATTTTAAATCCAAAGCATCCATAACTTGGAAGTTGCAATTTAACCCATCAGGAGTAAGTTCTCTTGCTCTTTTAACTTGAGCCTGACTAATTGTAATGCCAGTGACATTAAACCCATAATATTCTGCAAGAATCCTAGAACTTCCCCCTATTCCACAACCTACATCAAGAATTCTTGATCCCTTTGGTAATTTATCTAAACCACTCCATTTGACTAATTCATGAACAAACTGAACTTTAGCCTTTCTAAAATCAATATTTTTTTGCCCTGAGGGATAAAAACCCAAATGTATATGTTCTCCCCATAATCTTTCAAGTAATTTATCTTGGGTCCAAGCATCATATGCAGAGGCTACTGTACTGGAAGTGATATATTTTCTAGCATTTTTTCTCCATATAATAATTAGAACTAGAAACAATAAAAATATTAAAAAAAAAGGAAATAATAATTCAAACATTTAATTTTCTTTTATATCAGGAAAACTCTCTTTCAATGCTGTTCTTGCTGCAAGTTGTTTTCTTGTATGATCAAGCATTTCATATTCTCTTTGCAAACGGGTAAAAGTATTTCTCTCTTCAAGAAGTCTTTGCTGTTCTTCCGAAACAGGACCGCCCAAATGAGCTCCTATCCAAAATGATAATTCCATTGGGTTATCAGGTAATTTATCAGGTAGATTTTTTTTTGTATTAGTTAATTTACTCGTTAAATTAATAACATCACTAAGTGCTTCTTTTACTGAATCTTTTAGTGAATCTAATTTTTGAAAGTCATCAATATTATCATCACTAATCCAACTAACCATCGCAGAACAAAATGGCGTCGAACGGGTAATTTCTAAGACTTGAAATCTTTGTTGGCCGAGAGTGATAATATTACTTCTCCCATCCTCTGCAGTTTGATGTTTTAAAATTTGAGCGCAACATCCAACATTAGCCATACTCTTAGTAGTTGGATCCCACTTAATCACTCCAAACATGGAGTCACTTTCAAGAACAGATTGGAGCATAATCCTATATCTCGATTCAAAAATATGTAAAGGCAATACTTCTTGAGGAAAAAGGACTACCTCTGGCAAAGGAAATAAAGGTAATTCCCTTACTGAGAGTTCTCCCATTTAAACCTCATTTCAATTTTTATATACTAATCAATTTAGGGAGGTTTCGGGATTTATTAAAGTTTAACTTCTATATCTACACCACTAGGGAGATCTAATTTCATTAAAGCGTCAATAGTTTTTGCAGAAGGACTGTAAATATCTATTATTCTTCGATGTGTTCTTGTTTCAAAATGCTCTCTAGAATCTTTATCAACATGTGGTGATCTTAGGACACAATAAATCTTCCTTTTTGTAGGTAAAGGTATTGGACCTATAGCTGAGGCAGAAGTATTATCAGCAGTTTGGATGATTTTGTCGCAAGATAAATCAAGCATTCTTCTATCAAATGCTTTGAGCCTTATTCTTATTTTTTGTTGTGCAATTGATGCAGTCATAGTTTCAAATAACTTCTATTAAAGGGTCATTGATTAAATGACCCTTATCCATAAACCTATATTAAATGATTGAGGTTAAATTTTAAAATTCAAATTTATTATTTGAGAATTTTAGAAACAACTCCAGCACCGATAGTACGTCCACCTTCACGTATAGCAAATCGCATACCTTGTTCAATAGCTACTGGACAAATTAGTTCTCCAGTCATTTTAATTCTGTCTCCTGGCATCACCATTTCAACATTAGAGCCATCATCTGAGGTAAATGCTGTTATTTGACCTGTCACATCAGTTGTTCTGATGTAAAACTGGGGTCTATATCCTGCAAAGAAAGGAGTATGTCTTCCGCCCTCTTCTTTTTTGAGAACATAAACTTCTCCTTCAAACTGAGTATGAGGAGTAATAGAACCTTTCTTCACAAGAACCATTCCTCTCTCAATATCTTCTTTCTGGACACCCCTTAAAAGTAGACCAACATTGTCACCAGCCATTCCTTCGTCAAGAAGTTTTCGGAACATTTCTACTCCAGTAACAGTTGTTAGTCTTGTATCTCTTATTCCAACTATTTCTACCTCTTCTCCAACCTTAACTTTACCTCTCTCAATTCTTCCAGTAGCGACAGTTCCTCTACCAGTAATCGAGAAAACATCTTCGACTGCCATTAAGAATGGTTTATCAACTTCTCTTTCAGGTTCAGGAATGCTAGCGTCAACTGCTTTCATTAATTCCTCAATCTTTGATTCCCAAGTAGAATCACCTTCGAGAGCTTTTAAACCTGAAACTTGAACTATAGGAATGTCATCTCCGGGGAAGTCATAACTATCTAAAAGTTCCCTAATCTCCATTTCGACAAGTTCAATAATTTCTTCATCATCGACCATATCGCACTTATTTAGAGCAACAACTAGAGCAGGAACTCCAACCTGTTTAGCTAACAGAATATGCTCTTTTGTTTGAGCCATAGGACCATCTGTAGCTGCGCAAACTAGAATTGCTCCATCCATCTGTGCAGCCCCTGTGATCATGTTTTTAACATAATCAGCATGTCCTGGGCAATCGACATGAGCATAATGTCTGCCTTCAGTTTCATATTCAACATGAGCTGTATTAATAGTAATGCCACGCTCTCTTTCTTCAGGAGCACCATCAATGTCTCCATAGTCTTGAGCTTGAGCTTGACCTTTTTTAGCTAGTACATTTGTAATAGCAGCTGTTAGTGTTGTTTTTCCATGATCAACATGGCCAATAGTACCTATGTTGACATGTGGTTTGTTTCTTTCGAACTTCTCGCGAGCCATTTTGAATTAAAGAATCGAGGGTTTAAGAGTGTTTAGTTTAGAGATCAGGAGTTGCCCTGATTCTTGGAAATGATAGCTTCAGCAACATTACGAGGAACTTCCTCATAATTTGCGAACTCCATTGAAAATATACCCCGACCTTGAGTCATTGATCGGAGTTGAGTGGCATAACCGAACATTTCGGCTAAGGGCACTTTGGCCTGTACCTTAGACAATCCATCATCAACAGATTGTCCTTCGACTTGACCTCTTCTGGAAGAGAGATCGCCAATTACAGATCCAAGAAAGTCGTCAGGACTTTCGACCTCAACTTTCATCATAGGCTCTAAAAGGACAGGATTGCATTTTTTAACCCCGTCTTTAAAAGCCATGGAACCTGCAATTTTGAAGGCCATTTCAGATGAGTCTACATCGTGGAATGAACCATCGACTAGTGTTACTTTTACATCAATGAGTGGATAACCGGCAAGAACACCAGATTCACAGGTCTCTTTCATTCCATTAGATGCAGGACCAATATACTCTTTTGGTACAGCTCCACCAACAATTTTGTTTACAAATTCAAAACCTTTACCAACTTCAGCAGGTTCCATTTCAATAATTACATGACCATATTGACCTTTACCTCCAGTCTGTCTTGCATATTTACCTTCACCTTTAGAACTAGACCTAATTGTTTCTCTATATGAAACCTGTGGAGCGCCTATATTTGCTTCAACTTTAAATTCCCTTAACATTCTATCGACAAGGATTTCTAAGTGCAATTCACCCATACCTGCAATAACAGTTTGGTTTGTTTCAGGATCTGTACTTACCCTAAAGGTTGGATCCTCTTCAGACAAAGCAGTTAAAGCTTTTGATAATTTTTCCATATCGCCTTTAGTTTTTGGCTCAACAGCTACTGAGATAACTGGTTCAGGGATAAACAATGTCTCCAAAACTATTGGATCTTCTGTGTTACACAAAGTGTCTCCAGTAGTTGTGTTCTTAAGACCTAATACAGCTCCTAAATCCCCTGCCCTCAATTCATCAACCTCCTCTCTTTCATCAGCCTTGAGAATCACTAATCTAGAAATTCTCTCTTTAGCATCCTTAGTAGAATTCATTACATAACTGCCTTTTGAAAGAACACCAGAGTACATTCTTACAAAAGTTAATTTCCCATAGGGATCTGACATAACTTTGAATGCTAATGCGCTGAAAGGAGCATTATCATCTGAAGGTCTAACATCTTCTTTGCCACTTGGCAAAACTCCCTGTATTGGTTTCACATCAACTGGAGCTGGCAAGTAATCAACCACAGCATCTAGCACAAGTTGGACACCTTTATTCTTAAAAGCTGAACCACATAATACTGGAACCAATCCATGTTTTAGAACCCCTTCTCTAATACCTTTTTTAAGTTGTTCTTCAGATAATTCTCCTGTTTCGAGAAATATTTCTATTAACTCTTCATCATTTTCTGCAACACTCTCCATTAACTTGAGTCTCCACTCAGCAGCTTCCTTCTCCATGTCAGATGGAATTGGTGCTTCTTCAATATCAGTACCTAAATCGTTTTTGTAAAGATATGCTTTGTTAGCTACTAAATCAATAATGCCTGTAAGATCACCTTCGGCCCCAATAGGTAACTGGATTGGAAGTGCATTTGCTTTAAGTCGATCTTTAATTTGCTTATTAACTTTTAAAAAATCCGCACCAGTTCTGTCCATTTTATTAACAAAAACCATTCTTGGAACAGAGTATCTATCTGCTTGACGCCAAACCGTTTCTGATTGAGGCTGAACTCCACCAACTGCGCAAAATACAGCTATAACTCCATCCAAAACGCGCATTGATCTTTCAACTTCAATAGTAAAGTCAACGTGTCCAGGAGTATCAATAATATTAATCCTATGATCTTGCCAGCTGGTAGATATTGCAGCAGCAGTAATAGTTATTCCTCTTTCTCTTTCTTGAGCCATCCAATCTGTTACGGCAGCACCATCATGTACCTCTCCAATCTTATGAACTACACCTGAGTAAAACAAAATTCTTTCAGTGGTTGTTGTCTTACCTGCATCAATATGAGCGGCTATACCTATATTCCTTACTCGTTCCAGGGGAAAGTCGCGTGCCAATTTTAAAGCTCCAAATAAAAAAGATTTTGATAAGTGTAGTTCACCCTAAAAGCAAACTTTAATAATAATAAACTACTTAAGTACCTTTTGATGAAATTAATATCTATAATGTGCAAAAGCTTTATTAGCTTCTGCCATTTTATGAGTATCTTCTCTTTTTTTAACGGAACTACCTGTTTCATTTGCAGCATCCATTAACTCGCTTGCAAGTTTTTGAGACATGCTTTTGCCATTTCTTGCACGTGAGAATGTAACAAGCCATCTTAATGCCATAGCCGTACCCCTTTCTTGGCGAACTTCCATAGGTACTTGATATGTTGCACCACCAACTCTTCTAGCTCGTACCTCAACAAGAGGAGTGGCATTTTTTACGGCTGTTTCAAATAATTCAACTGCATTACCTCCTGTTCTTTCGCTTATTAAAGAAAACGCATCAGACAATATTCTTTGAGCTGTAGATTTTTTACCATGTTTCATCAATCGAGAAATCATCATTGAAGCAAGACGACTATTAAATTGTGGATCAGGAAGAACTGGTCTTTTTACTGCTGCATTACGACGTGACATGTTTTAAAAAAAGTGATGTTTACAAATTAATCTTTTGGAGCTTTTGCTCCATACTTAGATCTGGATTGACGTCTATCTTTGACTCCAGCCGTATCTAAAGTTCCCCTTATTATATGATATCTAACTCCTGGCAAATCCTTTACTCTTCCACCCCTAAGTAATACTACAGAATGTTCTTGCAAATTATGTCCAATCCCAGGAATATAGGCTGTTACTTCGAAACCAGAAGTTAATCTAACCCTAGCAACTTTTCTCAAAGCTGAATATGGCTTCTTTGGTGTTGATGTATAGACTCTTGTACATACCCCTCTTCTCTCAGGGCAAGCTTTTAATGCAGGAGATTTTGTTTTCTTTGTCAGACGTTTTCTTTCTGAACCTACTAATTGTGAGATGGTGGGCATCTATTAAATTTAGATAAAAATAAACATCTTACTATCATAACCTTTTG
>MWOR01000156.1 GCA_002025865.1 Prochlorococcus sp. HOT208_60m_813I02
CGTATTTGGTTTTAGATTTGAAAAATTTTAATAAAGATTTAAATTGGTACTTAAGAAAAATTGAAGAAATTATTATAAAAATCCTTGGTGCTTTTAATATAGATTGTCACTCTAGAAAAGGGTTTACTGGTGTTTGGATAGGAAATAAGAAAATCGCATCAATTGGAATTGGTTGTAAAAGATGGATTACGATAAATGGATTTTCAATCAATATTGACTGCGAATTAGAAAACTTTAATAAGATTGTTCCTTGCGGAATAGAAAATTGTCTTATGGCAAATATGATTGATTACAACAAAAATTTAAATATTCAAGAAGTCAAGAGAATTGTTAAAAAAACCATCGAGGAAGAATTTAATTTTGATTTTATATCAAAATAGAAATTAAAATTTCAAAATCAATTTAATATGGGTGATTTAGCGTATTGGCCTGCAGCCAAACCTCTTTCTAAAAAAAATACATTTGCCAAAAATAGAGATTTTATTAAGAACCTTGATCACATAGATCAAATTTGGGAAAAATTAAAATTTAAATGTGGTGATACTTTAGCTGTTTGCGATTTAAGAGGGAAATACAAAGAAAAATTTTCTTATTCTGAGCTGGCTGATTTAATAACAAAAGTCTCTTCTTCTTTCGAAAATTATGGTTTAAAAAAGGGGGATGTAGTTACTGTAATATCTGAAAATTCTCCAAGATGGCTAGCAGTGGATCAAGGCTTAATGCGTTTAGGAGCTATAAATGCAGTGAGAGGTATTAATTCTCCTTCAGTAGAATTAGACTATATTATTGGGCACTCTAATTCAGTAGGACTAATAGTTCAATCTAAGGAAATTTGGCTAAAGTTAAACAACAAAGAAGAATTAAAAAAAAGACTGAAATTTATAATCAATTTAGAAGATGAACAATTTGAAAGTTTAATAAGTTGGAGTACATTCATAAGTTCAGTTGAAAAAGAAAATTCACAAATTAATAATCTTGAAAAATTTAATCCAGAAATTGATGACGTCGCTACCATTCTTTACACTTCTGGGACGACCGGAAAACCTAAAGGTGTGCCTTTGACTCATGCAAATTTTTTACATCAAATAATCAATTTAGCCTATATCGCTGATCCAGAGCCAGGTACCTCTGTATTAAGCGTTTTGCCTATCTGGCATTCTTATGAGAGAAGTGCTGAATACTTCTTTTTTTCATGCGGTTGTTCTCAATACTATACAATTCCAAAATTTCTTAAAGATGATATTACACAAATAAAACCTGTTGTCATGGCCACTGTACCGAGACTATGGGAAGCAATACATGATGGTTTTTTTCAGGCTTTGAAAAAAATGCCTTCCAAAAAGCAAAAACTTATTAAGTTTTTGATAAGTAATAGTTCGGTTTTTAAAAGAAGTCTTAGAAAGATAAGAAATATAGATATAAATCAAATAACTTTTAAATCAAAAATCCCCTTACTGGGTTCTGTTATTAGCCGATACCCTTTACATAAATTGTCTACTATTTTTTTATGGCCGAATATTCTTAGACAACTATGCGGAGAAAAACTGAAATTTCCTATTAATGGTGGAGGTGCATTGCCAGAACATGTAGATCTTTTTTTTGAATCTTTAGGTGTAGATGTTTTGGTGGGATATGGACTCACAGAAACTAGTCCAGTATTAACTTGTAGGAGAAGAGAATTAAATGTTAGAGGATCATCTGGGCAGCCTCTTTCATTTACTGAAATCAAAATAGTGAATGATGATAAAAAAAAGATTCTTAAGTACAGAGAAATCGGGAAAATTCTTGTTAGGGGGCCGCAAGTAATGAAAGGTTATCTTAATAATGAAATAGCTACAAATGATGTTTTATCCAAGGATGGTTGGTTTGATACTGGTGATTTAGGTTTTCTAATACCAAATGGTTCTCTCTTTATAACCGGAAGAGCCAAGGATACAATAGTGCTATCAAGTGGTGAAAATATAGAACCGAATCCCCTGGAGACTGAAATTCTTAGTTCAGAATTTATTAATCAGATTCAATTAGTAGGACAAGATAAGAAATGTTTAACAGCTCTCGTAGTTCCTAATGTCGAATTGGTTAAAAGCAAGTTTTTGGAAGAAGACCTTTCAAAATTAAACCTGAATAAGAAAATTGGTACATTTTTCAAATCACAAATTAATAATTTGCTTAAAAGTCGATTAGGAGCAAGATCAGAAGAACAAATATTAGATTGTTATTTTGTTGATGCCTTTACTCTAGAAAATGGGTTATTAACACAAACTCTTAAACAAAAAAGAAAAGAAATAGAAAAAAAGTATTCATTACAAGTAGAAAATATGTATGAAAACAAATTTAGTAAGAAAATTTGATTTGTTCTATCTATATTGAAAAGACAATTTAATTTTTTATGGAAACAAAAAACTCAATATCTATAAAACGCTCAATAGCTATTAAAGCTGTAGTTACACCAACTTGGAAGGAAGATGCTGAAAAAGAATTAAGTAAAGCAATTTCAAACATTGATCAGCAATTATCGCAACTGGAGCAAGAGGGGCAGCAAATAGTAAATAATATTAGATCCCAATCGGTTAATCCCCTAGATCCAAGAGTTCAAGAACAGGTTAGTCAGGTGCAACAACAAGTCGCAGCAAAACGAAATGAAATTGAAGAACAAAAAAGAAATCTTCTTCAACAACAGAGTCAAGTTCGCGAATTAAAAATGGATGAAATTGTTGATCAAGGGCAAGTGGATAGTTTCTGTGATGTCACTGTGGGAGACAATCTAATTGAAAAAATGCAAGTATCGATTACGGTTAAAGATGGAGTTATTCAATCTATAGATAATAATTAAAGAGAAGATTTAGTATTTTTGATAAATATAAGTAAATCTTAATTTCGAAAAGTTTTAAATTCTAATCGATCTAAATTATTACTTTCTTAAGTTTTAAGAGTTCCCACTGTGAACATGATTTCGTATAATTAAAACAAGAGTTTAAAGGGTTCTTAACCATAAAAACTTTAGGAAGTTTGGTAGAAATCCCTTGAAACTTATGCAATAACAATTTTCTTATGTCTCACGAAATATTCATGCCTGCCTTGAGTTCTACTATGACAGAGGGCAAGATTGTGGAATGGTTGAAAAATCCAGGAGATAAAGTTGAAAGAGGTGAATCTGTCCTGGTTGTTGAATCTGACAAGGCAGATATGGATGTTGAATCTTTTCAAGATGGATATCTTGCAGCTGTTTTAATGCCCGCTGGCAGCACTGCACCAGTGGGAGAGACTATCGGTCTTATTGTAGAAAATGAGGATGAGATAGCTTCTGTTCAAGAACTAAATAAAGGAAAACAACCCGAAGTTTCTAGTTCGGATCAACTTGAATTGGTAAGCAATAAAACGGAAGAAAAACCTGAAGTTCAAAGTGAAATTGTTGAAAAAAAAGAAAAAGAAGTTGTATTAATGAGTGAAAAGGCAGCCCCATCTTTCAGTAGCGATCAAATAAATGCTGCTACGAGTAATGTTTCTTCGAGGGTGATTGCATCTCCAAGAGCTAAAAAACTTGCCTCTCAAATGGGTGTTGATTTAGCAAAGGTTCATGGATCCGGACCTCACGGAAGGATTCAAGCCGATGATATTTTAAAAGCTAATGGCCAACCAGTCTCTATACCATGGATAGGTGAAGGTGGTTCGCCTGCAAGTGTGCCTGGTGCAAATTTGGGAGTTGAAAGTAAACCAGAAACTTCAGGAAATAGTTTTGGTAATCCCGGAGAAACAGTTCAATTTAATACTCTTCAAAAAGCGGTAAATAAAAATATGGAATCTAGTTTAGATGTGCCATGTTTTAGGGTGGGTTATTCTATTAACACAGATAAATTAGATAATTTCTACAAAAAAGTAAAACAGAACGGAGTTACTATGACTGCTTTACTAGTAAAGGCAGTTGCAAAGACACTAAAGAAACATCCTCAAGTTAACTCAAGTTTTTCAGAAAATGGAATTTCTTATCCAGAAAATATAAATATTGCTGTTGCTGTTGCGATGGAAGATGGTGGACTAATAACTCCAGTTTTAAAAGAACCATGCAATACTGATTTATTTGAATTGTCTAGGGAATGGAAAGATCTCGTAAAAAGATCAAGATCAAAACAATTAGAACCTGATGAATACTCAACAGGAACCTTCACTTTATCTAACCTTGGGATGTTTGGCGTTGATAGATTTGACGCAATTCTTCCTCCAGGTACCGGTGCTATTTTAGCTATAGCATCATCGAAACCAACCGTTGTTGCTAATAGTGATGGTTCAATATCTGTTAAAAAAATAATGCAAGTAAATCTAACAGCTGATCATAGAGTGATCTACGGAGCTGATGGAGCTTCATTCTTAAAAGACTTTGCTTCCCTAATTGAAGATGAGCCAGAGACTCTTGTCTCCTAAATTTAATTGATTTCTCAAATTAATAATGAAGAAAGAGATTATAAGCTTGAAGCTTATGATTATTTACTTGATCCTTCATTAATTGCTAGTAAACCTTCTGCAATTAGGCATGAATCAAGATTGATGATAGTTAGAAATAGTTTTTTAGAAGAAGACTGTTTAACTAATAAATTTACCAAGAATCTTTTAGATGAATTTAGAGAAGGAGATCTTGTAATTGTAAATAATACTAAAGTTATGAAAGCTAGGTTAAAGGTTGAATTAGAAAATAAGACATTAGTAGAATTATTAGTTTTAGAAAGATCCCATGAATGTGTTTGGTTATGTTTGGCAAAGCCAGCAAAAAAGTTAAAAATAAATAGAAAATTAAAATTAAAATCTCCATTAGCACAAGATATTAATTTGATTGTTGATGGAGTTGATGAAGAAACTGGAGGGAGATTTATTAAATTTCCGGAAAATATAACTTGTCTCAATTCAATGAATGAACTTCTTGATAAATACGGGGAAATCCCTCTTCCTCCTTATATAAAAAATTCCGAAGAAGAATCTTTTCATGAGAAAAGTTATCAAACTGAGTATGCAACAAATCCGGGGGCAGTTGCTGCACCAACAGCTGGTTTACACTTAAGCAAAAGTCTTATTTCCAATCTAAAAAAAAAAGGCGTAATAATCTTACCGGTAACTTTGCACGTGGGTTATGGAACATTCAAACCAATTGATCAAGAAGATTTAAGTAACCTAAAACTTCACAAAGAATGGGTAAGTGTTAATAAGGAAGTAGTGGAGGAAATAAAAAGAATAAAGAAAACAGATAGAAAAATAATTGCTATTGGTACAACTAGCGTAAGAGCTCTTGAAAGTTGTTATTCTCACGAAATTAATGACTTTATTCCCATTGCTAAATACGTAGATTTAGTAATTAAGCCAGGTTATAAATTTAAGGTAGTTGATGGATTATTAACTAATTTTCATCTACCTAAAAGTTCATTATTACTTTTAGTAAGTGCAATGATTGGTAGAGAAAGATTATTAGATCTATATAAAAAAGCCATAAAAGAAAAATTTAGATTCTTCTCTTATGGCGATGCGATGTATATTTCACCAGATTCATTACTGGAGAAAAAATTGATTTAGGCTTTGACTGGTTCTTGAATGATTCCGCTTGGAACTTCAGTAAACATAATTGATGATAAATACCTCTCTGCTAAATCAGGTAGAACAACTACAATTGTCTTTCCAGCATATTCATCTTGTTCAGCTAATCTAACCGCAGCTGCAGCAGCGGCTCCACAAGATATTCCTACTAATAAACCTTCCTCTTTGGCTAATCTAAGAGCCATCTCTATTGATTCGTCATTTGTTACTTGTTCAACCTTGTCAACAATTGATAAGTCAAGGTTCTTAGGAATAAATCCTGCCCCAATTCCTTGGATTTTATGTGGTCCGGATTTAACCTCTTCTCCATTCATTGTCTGTGTAATAACAGGACTATGTGATGGTTCAACAGCTACAGAAGTGATATTCTTGCCCTTCTCTTGCTTAATGTATCTTGAAACTCCTGTAATTGTGCCGCCAGTTCCAACCCCTGCAACTAGGACATCAATTTCGCCATCACAATCATCCCAGATTTCTGGTCCAGTAGTTTTGAAATGAATTTCAGGGTTCGCTGGGTTATCAAATTGACCTGGCATGAAATATTGAGAAGGATTACTTTCTGCAATTTCTTTAGCCTTAGCAATTGCTCCAGGCATACCTTTAGATGCCTCTGTTAAAACAATTTCAGCACCCAACACTGCCATAACCCTTCTTCGTTCAATTGACATGGATTCTGGCATTGTGAGGATCAGTTTATAACCTCTTGCTGAAGCAGTAAAAGCTAAAGCAATTCCTGTATTTCCAGAAGTTGGCTCAACAATAGTTTTGTCTTTTGTAAGTTTCCCACTTTTCTCTGCATCCCAAATCATGTTTGCGCCAATCCTACATTTGACACTATAAGCAGGGTTTCTACCTTCAATTTTTGCAAGTACTGTAGCTTTCGCGTTTTTAGTAACTGATTTTAATTTTACTAATGGAGTGTTTCCAATAGCAAAACTGTTGTCCTCGTAAATTTTTGCCATTTATATATTGAGAAAATATATATACTATACTAACTATTATTCAAAAAAAGAGTATATAAGTTTCTATACGGTAAATACTAGGAATTTAGAAATTATTTAGTGCTTCAGAAAAGCTTTTCCATAATTGATCTTGGTCTTCTAATCCAACTGATACTCTAATAAGGTGCGAGGGTATACCAAAACTTTCAGCCCAATCCAACTCGTCATAATGAGCTAGTAAAACATAAGGACAAACTAGAGTAAATTTTGTACCTAAACTAGGTCCTTTAGATACTTGTAGAGAATCATAAAATTTCTTGGCTTTTTTCAATCCTCCATTTAATTCAAATGATAATAAGCAGCCGTATCCTCCATCAGAAGTAAGTAAAGAATTAAAATTTGGACAATTTTCAGGATGGAAAATATTCTTAATCTCACTATGAGTCTCTAATCTTTTTTTTAATTCTAAACATGCTTTATTTTGTTCAAAAACTCTTTGATTTACATCTCTACTAACTTTCTCTAGATAAACTATATCTCCATCGGAAAGTATTGGAATATTAATCTCGTTTAATGCATTTCTAAACTGATCAATCCATTTGCTTTTTGGATTTAGTATTAATGATCCGGCAAGAATATCACCACTACCTGAAAAAATTTTTGTAAGTGAAGTAAAAACTATATCTGCATGTTCTATGGAATTTATATTTAAATTCGAACCAATTGTATCGTCAACAATTAACGGAATATTTAGCTTTTTTGCAATTTTTGAAATTTTTTTAATGTTTACACATTTGAGCATTGGATTACTTGGAAGTTCAATAATTAATGCTGATGGATTTATGCTTTTGATTTCTAATTCAATATTCTCGCAATTTTCTTCTGTAATTAACTTTGCTCCGTGAAAGATTTTCATTGGTAATTTAAGTACATCTACATATGGAAAACCAACTTGGAGTGTTGGTTTAGCTGGAAATAATTTATATATGATTTCTAATGATGTATGCAATGCAGACATTCCAGATGAAGTTAAGTGAATATCATTAGAGTCAATTTTTGTAGATTTAGAAATTCTATTTTTTATTCTTTGAGAACATTCATTTACGTAAGATTTTGGAGGGCAATCTTCAAGACCTAGTTTTATAGCGGCAGCTCTTGAAGATAGACCAAGACCAGTATGTTGCCAAAAATATTTTGCATAAATACTTCCTTCTTTTTCAGTTATTAAGAAAGCTAAATTATTTCTTTTTTCAATTAACGAGAATTGTTCAGAAGTATTTCTATCAATGTATTTTTTAGCTTTAAAAGCTATTCTTTCATTTGGATATGGCCAGATACTTTTATTGTTGTAGTAATTTTGTTTTTTTACTTTTTCGCATAATCTTTTCACTATGGGGTTTAGCCCGAATCGTGGGTAAATGGACTTCAATAAATTCATACATTCTTGATCTTTTTCCTCGTAATTTATTACATCATTCCAAGTTGGTAATGCTACAGAAACAGCATGAATACTGTCAGGAATTGCATATCCCAACTCTAAATTTTTCCATATAGGTTTTTTAAGTAAATCTCTCAATTTTCAGAATTTATTTAAAGCAAATAAAATGTCCGAGATTAAATCGTTTGTATCTTCACATCCAATTGATAATCTGACAAGAGCATCATCTATCCCTAGTAAATTTTTTGTTTTGTCATCAACAGAAGCATGAGTCATCGTTGCAGGGTGACAAATTAAACTTTCAACTCCTCCAAGGCTTTCTGCTAGAGAGAAATATTTGAGAGATTTGCAAAATTTAAAAGTATCCTCTTTATTTAAATTTAATTTTAGGGTGATCATTGAACCTCCAGATTTCATTTGCGATTTTGCTAAATTAAATTGCTGATGTTTTTGATTAAAGGGATAAATTACTTTACTAATAATTTTATGATTACCTAATTCTTCAGAAATAAATTCTGCACTTTTAGTTTGTTGTTCGATTCTTAAAGGAAGAGTTTTTACTCCTCTCGTAATGAGCCAACTATCAAAAGGAGATGGTTGAAGCCCGAGAGCTTTTTGAGAGAAAAGCATCTTACTATTCCATTCCTCATTATTTGTAAGTACTGCTCCGCCAAGTGCATCACTATGTCCATTAATGAATTTTGTGGTGCTTACAAGCGATAGTGTTGCACCAAGGTCCAATGGTTTTTGAATAAGTGCAGTAGAGAAGGTATTGTCTACAACCACTGGTATTTCGAGTTTATTCGCTTCATCACAAATCGCCTTAATATCGAGTACCTTCAAAAGTGGATTAGTTGGACTTTCTAGCCATATCAAGGTTGGCTCGAAGGTTGAAATCTTTTTGACATTATTTTCGTTTGTAAAATCTGTGTATAAAACTTCTAGTCCAAATTTCTTGAAAACTTTTTCGAACATCCTCACTGTACAACCATAGAGATTTGACTCGCAGAGTATCTTGTCACCTGATTTCAGTGTTGATGAAATTGCAGTTACCGCGCTAATTCCAGATCCAAAAACTGTACAGTATTTAGAATCTTCTATTGATTTAAGGATGTTTTCTAGAATTCTAAAGTTGGGATTGCCTGATCTGGTGTAGTCGAAATTATCTTTATTTCCATGTTTGAAAGTAGATGTAGAAAAAATAGGAGGCATAACGCATCCAGTTTCTTCAGCAAATGTTTCCCCATGGTGAATAGATAAGGTCTTAAAACCTGGCTTTTTTATATTATTTTCCTTATTTCCCATTATTTTTTAAAAATAAGAATTAAATTAAATCTCTCATTTTTTAAAAGAGAGATTTAATAATCCAAAGAAAAGTAGTATTAAACTTTTCTTGAATAATATTCAACAACTAGTAATTCGTTTATTTCAAGAGCCACCCACTCTCTATCGCATTTCCCATTTATTTTTCCCGTTAATTTTGGCTTGTCTAAATCAAGATGAGGTGGGACATTTGCTAAGCCAGGGAATTCTATATTACCTTCTACAAGTTTTTTGCTTGCTTTGTTTTCTTTAATTCCGATTACATCGCCTGATTTGCATTGATAACCAGCAATATCAAGAACCTTTCCATTAACGGTTACATGGCCATGATTTACTAATTGTCTTGAGCCTGGAATGGTGCCTCCAAAACCCAATCTAAAACAAACATTATCAAGTCTGTTTTCTAAAAGTCTTAGTAGGTTAGTACCTGTAGATCCTTCTTGAGCTCTAGCTTTTTTCACATAACGTACTAGTTGTTTTTCAGAAACTCCATAATTAAACCTAAGTTTCTGCTTTTCTTCTAGACGAATTGCATATTCTGATCGCTTGCGACGGGCTTGGCCGTGCTGACCTGGAGGATTAGACTTCTTTGAAGCTTTCCTGGTGAGACCTGGTAGTTCTCCCAAGCGACGCGTAACCCTTAATCTGGGGCCGCGGTATCTTGACATAATTTTAAATTAAATAGAAAATTGCAATAAATTGGATAATTGATTAAATTCAATTAAACTAATTACTACTGGAAATATTATTTTACATCATTAAAGTGTTCAAAACTATTAATAAATCAATTACTTCTATACTTCTTTTTATGATTTCGTTTTATCAAAAGTGGTTTTCTCCTTTTTTTGGACCAAGATGTAGATTTATTCCAAGTTGCAGCTCTTATGGATATGAGGCAATTACTAGACATGGTCCTTGGAGGGGAGGGTGGTTAACTTTAAAAAGATTAAGCAGATGTCATCCTTTAACTCCTTGTGGATGTGACCCTGTGCCTGACTAAATGAATGAAAATATTTATTTTTGTTAGGCAGGGATGTTGCCTTTGTGATTCATTAAAAAACAAACTGGCAAAAATAAATCTTAATGAGTTATTCCCTAATCTAGAGGAGTTTAAAGAAATTGATATTGATAGGGTCGATTTATATAAAGATAAATATAAAAAATATGATTATGAAGTACCTGTTATTGCTGTTAAAAGAATTAGGTCCGAGGAGATCATAGAATTGCCTCGCATTTCTCCAAGATTAAAAGATGATCAATTAAAGAATTGGTTTCAAAAAAATATTAGTACCATTCTGGAGAAATAATTTTTTTATATGAGATCTATAAAATTACATAAACTTTTAGATTTGGTAGGAATTATTCCTTCATCAAATCTTACCGATCAAGATATCAATAATATTTCTTTTAACTCTAAAGAAGTACAAAAAGGAACTTTATTTTTAGGAATGCCTGGTTTAAATGTTGATGGAGGAAAATTTTGTATTGAGGCAATTGAAAATGGTGCAGAGGCTGCCATTATTGGCCCCGCTGCAAAACAGAAAATTGGATCTATTGATCGAAAAAGGATTTTGGTTTTAGAGGATAATTTAGATTATATTTTTGGTCAAATAGTCGCTGAGTTTTGGAATAGGCCTTCAAGAAAACTTAAACTTATTGGTGTTACTGGTACAAATGGAAAAACGACAATTACTTTCTTATTGGAATACCTTTTAAAAAAATTAGGGAAAAAGACTGCATTATTTGGGACCTTGTTTAATAGATGGCCTGGCTTCTCAGAAGTTGCTTCTCATACAACTGATTTTGCCGATAAACTTCAAAAGAAATTAAATGCTGCTGTTGAGGCAGAATCTGAATTCGCGATATTAGAAGTAAGTTCTCATTCTATTGCTCAAAAGAGGATATCAGGATGCGAATTTGAGGCGGCTATTTTTACTAATTTAACTCAAGATCATCTTGATTATCACTCAGATATGGAATCTTATTTTCAAACAAAAAGAAAATTATTTTTCCCACCTTACTTAAAAGAAAAGGATGGAATTTCTGTATTAAATCACGATGACCCTTGGATATCTAAATTATCGTCTGATCTTGAAAAAGGATCTGCATTAGTCTCTACAAAGGTTACTAACGGTGAATTTGAAAATGATGATTTTTTTTTCGTAACAGATAAAAAATTTACTGAAAGTGGTTCCACCTGTATTTTTCATACACCTAGGGAAAAAATTCAACTTTTTGTTCCACTTGTCGGTGAATTTAATTTAATGAATGCGATTCAAGCAATAACAATTTTGTATAAACTTAATTTTTCTTTAAAAGATCTATCAAAGTTAATACAATCTTTCCCTGGTGCTCCTGGGAGAATGGAGAAAATACAAATTGATAATAATGACTTTTCAAGATCTCTTCCAACAGTAATTGTTGATTATGCTCACACTCCTGATGGATTAAAAAAAGTTTTGCAATCAATTAAAAAGCTTTGTGAAGGGAAACTAATAGTTGTTTTTGGCTGTGGCGGAGATCGTGATCGTAGTAAAAGGCCTTTAATGGGATCAATAGCTGAAGAGTTTTCTGATAAACTTTTTATAACTTCAGATAATCCAAGATCAGAAGAACCCCAAAAGATAGTAAATGATATTTTGATGGGTATAAAAAAAAGAGAAAAAATAATAATTGAAATTGATAGATTTAAAGCAATAAATGAATCTATTAAATTTGCCAAAAAAAAAGATATTGTTTTAATTGCAGGAAAAGGACATGAAGACTACCAAATTATCAATGATAAAGTTATTAATTTTGATGATAGAAAGATAGCTTCTAAATTATTAAAAGTAAAAAATAAATCTCAATAAAATTTCCTAATCAAATAAGAAAGATCTTTACGCAAATCACAAGAAAAGTTTCTTAGAATTAATGCAGTTATTTTTAATAAAATGAAAGGCTTAGCCTTAGTTGTCGGCGCAGGTGGAATTGGAACACAACTAGCTAAAGATCTGAATGAAAGTGAAAAAGATTTAGATGTTGTTTTGTGTGGAAGAAAAAGTGAATTTAATCCTTTTTGGGAATTAGATATAGAGGATTCTAAATCCCTTTTGCAGTTGAAAAATAAAATATCAAATCATCCTTCAAAATTAAGGCTAGTTGTGAATGCTACAGGTAGACTTCATAGTGATTTTCTTCAACCAGAAAAAAGATTACAACATCTTGATAAAAAAAATATGATGGAAAGTTTTTCAATAAATGCCTTTTCTCCTATTTTATTAGCTAAAGCGATTGAAGAATTTATACCAAAAGATTTGGATTTTAATTTTGCAAGTATAAGTGCAAGAGTTGGTAGCATTGGAGATAATCAAACTGGAGGTTGGTATTCATATAGAGCTGCAAAATCTGCCCAAAATCAGTTTTTTAAATCTTTAAGTATTGAATGGGCTAGACGTTTCCCAAAGGCTACTATCACATTGCTTCATCCAGGAACAGTAGATACTGATTTATCTAGACCTTTTCATAAATTTGTTCCAGAACATAAATTATTTAGTAAAGAAAAATCCTCCCAATTCTTGATCAATATTATTAAAAATCAATCCCCAGAATCTACTGGAAAATTTATTGCATGGGATAGCTCAGAGATACCTTGGTAAATTAAATTTTATGCTTAAATTCCTAGAGCTTTAAGCCACTCATCTTTAGTACCTTTTTCAATCATTTTATAAATCTTTGCAGCAGGCATCCTTAATTGAAGTTTAACTTGAACGATTTCAGGCCATACAATTTTTAAAAGGTAATTTATTCAATATTTAGTATTTTTTGCCCCAACCCCCACTTTTGTGGGAGGTTCTTTTTGAAAGTTGTAAACAAAATCACAATAAAGAAGCTAAAGTTTTTTTTATTTCATCAGCGAGTAAATCAATTTCATCTTCTGTAGTCATTTGATGTACGCATGCTCTAAACCATTTTGGATCTTCTAAAACTCTAATCCAAATTTTCTTTTCTCCAAGTTTCTTTACAAATTTATCCTTATCTTTAATATTTTCGATATTAAAACTAACAATCCCATTTAAATATTTTTTTTCTAAAACTAACTCAACACCCTTTGATTGATTTAATTCATCCCAAAGTTTTCCACTTAATTTTTTGATATTTTTGTTTTTTTCCTTTTCATGGCAGTCTTTATCCAAAAGATGTAAAGAATTCCGGAGACCAGCAAGTAAAGGAATACAAGAGGTAGCTATTTCAAATTTCCTTGCATCATCATGAAAAAGATTATCTGAAGGCTCATAAATGCCTTGTTCTTTTTTTAATGATTTCCAACCAATTATTGTTGGATCTGTTTCATGAATAAATCTATCTGAGACATAAATGGCTCCAAGTCCTTCTGGTCCACATGCCCATTTATGAGAAGTTATTGAATATAAATCAGAATAAAAAACTTCTTTTTCAATATTTATGTGCCCAAAGGTTTGAGCACCATCAACAAGTAAATAAGAATCTTCTCGATTATTTTTTAATTCGATAGAAATTTGTTTTAAAGGAATTTTATATCCAAAGTTCCATAAGATATGAGAAATAATTAGTATCTTAGTATTACTATTTAGATTTTTCAAAATCTCTAAAATTATATTTTCGTCGTTTAGATTTTTAATTTTTTGGATTGGCAAAATTTTGAATATTAATTTATTTCTTCTGCAAAATTCTCGACTTGCAGCCACTACTCCAGGATGTTCACAATCACTTATTAATAACTCTTCTCCCTCTTCTACTTTTATTCCCCAAAAGGGCAAAATCATACCGGAAGAGATATTTTCGGTAAAAGCTACATTCTTTGAATTGACACCTAATTTTTGCGCAATGATTCTTTTTGTGGTCAATATTTCTTTGTAAATAAAAGGCCACATATCATTGGTAAATGGTCCTAAATCTTGAATTATTTCCCAAGTTTTAACTATTTCTTCTAAAGAAGATTTTGGTAATGGTCCTTGACCGCCATAGTTGAAATAATACTTATTTTTTAATGCGGGTATTTGATCTCTTAGATTATTTCTCATGGAAATTTATGTTATTTTTTCAACTCTTGAATTTTTTTAAATATTGCCCACTAAAGTTACTGTTCTAAATTCAATATCCTCAATTACTTTCCAAGGTTCAGCACTCCTTTCTGCAAATTTTAAATTTTTAAATCCTAGTTCTTTAAAGTCACTTATAAACTCTGGCTCATACCATGCTCCACTAATACATCCTGTCCATAAATCATGATCATTTTGCAATCTTAAAGGAACTTTTTTGTTAGAGACAATATCGCTAATTGCAATTCTTCCATTATCGTTTAAAACTCTTTTTATATTTCTTAGAAGGTTATTTCTAGATTCTGGACTTACCAAGTTTAAAACGCAATTACTTAAAATAATATCTACTGATTTGTCGGCGATTAATGGATTTAAATCTTTATCTAATTCATCAAGTTTTTCAATTGAACCTTCTAGAAATTCTGTATTGTTGAAACCTATATTTTTTGTAACTTTTTTAGAGGCTGATCTAGATAAAGAAAGCATATCAGGATTCTGATCAACTCCAATAACTTTCCCTTCTTTCCCAACAATTTGGGCACAAATAAAAGCATTTTTGCCGCTACCACTTCCAAGATCTAAGACTATATCATTTTTTTGAACATATTTTGTTGGATCCCCACATCCATAGTCTCTTTCTATAACCTCTTGAGGAATTGCTTCAAGTAAAACGGGATTAAACCCAACTGGTGTACAAAGACAACTTTCTTTTTCTAGTGCGGCTGAACCATATCTTTCTTGAATCGCATCTTTATGATCGAATTGATTAGATGCTTTATTCGATTTGTTTGTATTACAGCAACTTTCAGACATATTTTTTAAAGGACTCTTGATAAATATAGCCAAAAAAAAAGCCCCTGAAAAAGGGGCTTTTAATTTGTTTAATTAAATTATTTAGTGTAATTAACACCTCTGTAATTTAAATCAGCTTTTTCATTACTTGAAGAAGCGTCATCCATTCTGTTGGTGTATACGTTTCTTCTGTAGGTAAGTTCAACAAGTTGCTTTTTAGCAGCTTCTTTGTTTTGAACGTAGTTTTTACCTCTGTAAGTTAAAGTAGTCATGTTTCGATGTGACAACACGGCCATCCCCCGTTCCATGGTATGACTCGAACTGCGCCCTCAATTGAGGGTGAACGAAAAAGTAGCGAATGCTACCAAATTATTATAAGCGTATTTTCCCAGGGATGTCTAGCTTTTACAAATAGAAACGAAGATTTAAGGTTTTTTTAATTATTATTTTAGGTAAATTTTTTTATAAATAGTCTCTAAAAAGGTTTATGTTTATATTTGGTTTAATCTTCATATAACTATTTATTTATGACAGGTTTTTTATATTTCTTGGGAAATACTTTAAGGTGGCCAGTGTTAAAGCCAAAAGAATTTTTTTCACTACATGCTTATTTTTCAATTATTTATTTGATAACTTTTACTTTGAGTAAATATGATGTAAGCCAATCAATTTAGTTTTTACTTTAGGAATTCTTGCACCTCTTTTAATCGCTATTGGTCAAGGACTTCCAATTGATTGCCTTGATATGGAATCATCTTTGTTGAAGGAATTAAAAACAAAATAATATATATTTCAGTTTAAAATTTTTATAAAACCTGGACAACTTCACTTATTTCAGGAATCATTTCTTTTAACTTTCTCTCAATACCCATTTTTAGGGTCATAGTACTACTTGGGCAACTGCCACATGCCCCTTGGAGTCTGACTTTGACAATTGGACCATCTATTTCTGCAATCTCTACATTACCTCCATCAGATATTAAAAAAGGTCTTAGCTCGTCAAGGACTTTTTCTACATTTTCGTTTGTCAGCGAGAGTGTTTCAGTACTCATAATTTTGGATTAACTTTATAATAAGCCTAGAAAGAAATTTGATTAATTGCAAAAAAGATAATTTTCTGTTGTGACTTCATTTCAAAATTCCACTAATGATAATAGTTACTTTGATGCAGTCTTAGTAGGAGCAGGGATAATGAGCAGTACTTTAGCCCTCTTGATTTCAGAAGTTTTACCCGACATAAATATTCTTATTGTAGAAAAATTAAATGCTCCAGGAAGTGAAAGTACTGGGGCTTTTAATAATGCAGGTACAGGACATGCTGCTAATTGCGAATTAAACTATACACCTTTAGATGAAAAAGGAAATATAAAAATAGATAAAGCTCTCTCAATAAATAGATCCTTTGAAAGATCCATGTCTTTATGGGCCTCATTGTACGAAGCAGGGAAAATTGATATTAAAAATTTTTTAAAATTTATTCCTCACATTAGCTTTGTGTCTGGTCAGGATAATATTTCTTTTTTAAAAAAAAGATTTCAGAAAATGACCGAAAATCCTGAATTTATTGATATGGAATTTTCTACATCTTTTGATGAAATTTCATCATGGGCGCCTCTAATAACAAAAGATAGAAATCCATCTTCTCAACTTGCTGCTACCAGAATAGGCAGAGGAACTGATATTAATTTTGAGGCTTTAACTAAAGAGTATTTGTCATTAGTTTCTTTAAACAAAAATGTTGAAATTAGATACAAAACAGAATTAGTAGATTTAAAGAAAATTGATAAAAAACAATGGGAACTAGAAATCAGTTCTGAAGGTAGAAAAACTTCAGTTAGAACTGGCTACGTTTTTCTTGGTGCTGGTGGAAAAACAATTAATTATTTACAAAAATCAAAAATTCCAGAAGCAAAAAGTTATGGTGGATTTCCTGTTAGTGGGAAATGGCTTATTTGCGAGAAAAAAGATCTAACAGAAAAACATAACTCAAAAGTTTATGGTAAAGCTGATATTGGATCGCCACCGATGTCTGTACCTCATTTAGACACCAGATGGATTGATAATAAAAAACTTCTTTTATATGGACCTTTTGCTGGATTTACAACGAAATTTCTAAAACAAAGTTCATACTTTGACTTATTTAGTTCAATTAAAAAGAATAATATTTTTTCTATCTTAGACGTTGGTTTCAAGAATAATGATTTAATAAATTACCTAATATCACAATCATTAAAGAACCATAACTCAAGAGTTGAAAATTTAAAGAATATGATGCCATCAGCTAATCCCTCTGATTGGTATTTAAAGAATGCTGGTCAAAGAGTCCAAATAATTAAAAAAACTGAAGGTGGCGGTTCTTTGAAATTTGGAACGGAAATTGTAAATTCATCTGATGGATCATTATCTGCTTTGTTGGGAGCTTCTCCTGGAGCAAGTACTGCAGTTTCAATTATGGTTGAGGTTCTAGAAAAATCTGTTTTATTTTTAAACGATAAGCATAATCTTCAGAAAAAAATAAATGACTTAATTTATCCAGAACTATCAGTCTCTGAAAATTACAGTACCTTCATAAAAGACATTAAAAAAAGAAATAATTCCATTTTTGGTTTCCATCCATAATTCTAATTAGCTAATATTAATCAAGATGTAATAAGAGGAGAATTTTTCTTTCTATATGACTGATATATCGGTTTCAAAAATTAGAAATTTCTGCATAATCGCTCATATTGACCATGGTAAATCTACCCTTGCAGATAGGTTGCTTCAAGATACTGGTACTGTGCAGCAAAGGGATATGCAAGAACAATTTTTGGACAGTATGGATCTTGAAAGAGAGAGAGGAATTACTATCAAGTTACAGGCCGCTAGGATGAAATATAAAGCTGATGATTCTCAAGAATATGTTTTGAACTTAATAGATACTCCAGGGCATGTAGATTTCTCTTATGAGGTTAGTAGATCTCTTCAAGCTTGTGAAGGTGCTTTACTCGTTGTTGATGCAAGTCAAGGAGTAGAAGCTCAAACCTTAGCTAATGTTTATCTTGCCTTAGAAAATAATCTCGAAATAATTCCTGTTTTAAATAAAGTTGATTTACCAGGTGCTGATGCTGAAAAAATAAAACAAGAAATAGAGGAAATTATTGGATTAGATACATCTAACGCAATAAATTGTTCAGCAAAAACTGGAATTGGTATTAAAGATATTTTGGAAGCAATTGTAAGAAGAGTACCTCCTCCTCAAGATGAAATTAAACTACCTACAAAGGCACTGATTTTTGATTCTTATTATGATCCGTACAGAGGAGTAATTGTTTATTTCAGGGTGATATCTGGGTCTCTTAATAAGAGAGAAAAGATATTATTAATGGCGAGTAAAAAAAATTATGAACTAGATGAGATAGGAATAATGGCACCTGATCAGCAGCAAGTTGATGAATTACATGCAGGAGAAGTGGGTTATTTAGCTGCTTCTATAAAATCAGTTGCTGATGCGAGAGTGGGAGATACGATTACTCTTTTAAATTCACCTGCCAATGATCCTTTGCCTGGTTATAAGACAGCAAATCCTATGGTTTTTTGTGGCTTATTCCCGACTGATGCTGATCAATTCCCAGATTTAAGAGTATCTCTTGAAAAATTACAATTATCTGATGCAGCTTTAAAATATGAGCCCGAAACCAGTAGCGCAATGGGGTTCGGATTTAGGTGCGGATTCCTAGGACTTCTTCATATGGAGATTGTTCAAGAAAGACTAGAAAGAGAATATGACTTGGATCTAATCGTGACGGCACCGTCAGTTATTTATAAGGTTAATTTAAATCAGCAGGAACATATCTTTATTGATAATCCTTCTACAATTCCTGATCCACAACTTAGAGAATCAATAGAAGAGCCTTATGTGAAGATGGAAATTTATGCACCCAATGAATTTAATGGAACATTAATGGGTTTATGTCAGGAAAGAAGGGGAGTATTCATAGATATGAAATACATAACAACAGATCGAGTTACTTTGATTTATGAAATTCCATTAGCAGAAGTAGTTACGGATTTCTTTGATCAAATGAAAAGTAGGACCCAAGGTTATGCATCAATGGAATATCACTTGATTGGCTATAGAAAGAATGATCTTGTTAGATTAGATGTTCTAATAAATTCAGAAAGAGCAGATCCATTAACTTCGATTGTTCATAAAGATAAGGCTTATGGAATTGGCAGAAGTTTAGTTGAGAAATTAAAAGAACTTATTCCAAAACAACAATTTAAAATACCTATTCAAGCTTCAATCGGTAGCAGAATTATTGCAAGTGAAAGTATAAGTGCTTTACGAAAAGATGTTTTATCTAAATGTTATGGAGGAGATATTTCTAGGAAAAAGAAACTTTTAAAGAAACAAGCCAAAGGTAAAAAAAGGATGAAGGCAATGGGTAAAGTTGAAGTCCCTCAAGAAGCTTTTATGGCAGTCCTAAAATTAAATCAGTAATTTCTTAAAATTTAAATTTAATAACTATTTTTTTTTTAAGAATTGGGTATATTTCAGTCATATCTCTAAAAAAAGATTTTGGATATTAACACAAGCAATCGTGTCGGCGCAAATATAAGAAAAGCTGGATTTTTAATTGTAATTTTTTATCTTCTTATTGTTTTAATAATGAAATTTTTAGAGGCCAATAATTTTTTTGGTTATTCATTTTCAATGTTAAGTAATGATATCTTTGCACCTCCTTCACTGAATCATTTCTGTGGCACTGACAGATTAGGAAGAGATGTTTGCTTAAGAACTTTGCAAGGATCATCTTTAGCGATTGAAATTGTTTTCTTGGCAATTCTTTTTTCATTAAGTTTGGGTTTGCCATTAGGATTATTGAGTGGTTATTTTGGTGGTTTTTTTGATAAATGTTTATCACTAATAATGGATACTATTTTTTCAATACCTGTAATTTTGCTTTCAGTTGTTGTGGCTTTTGTATTGGGTAAGGGTATCCTTAACGCAGCTTTGGCATTGTGTATTGTTTACTCTCCTCAATATTTTAGATTAATCAGAAATCAGACATTATTGGTTAAATCCGAAACTTATGTGGAGGCAGCTCAAGTTGCAGGAGCTGACGTTAAAACAATTATTTTTAAATACATTCTCCCAAATGTAATAACACCCTTGCCTATTTTGCTTACCCTAAATGCTGCGGATGCTGTCTTGGTATTAGGAAGTTTAGGATTTTTAGGACTTGGTGTTCCTGCAGATGTCCCAGAGTGGGGCAGTGATTTAAATCTTGCTCTTGCAGCTTTACCTACAGGTATATGGTGGACGGCCTTGTTCCCAGGTTTGGCAATGTTTTTTTTAGTATTAGGTCTTTCTTTTATAGGAGAGGATCTTGAAGAAAGTTTTGATAGTCAAAATTCTGAATAAATTTAGTTATCTGTAATAGGTTCAAGTTCTCCTTGATCATTCAACTTTGGATATTCTTTAGCTGATTTTTTATAGACCGCAGCTAACTCTGGGTAACACCATTCAAAAAGTGTTTTTTGATATTCATCTATATTTAACCCCTCTCCATTAACGGGCAATATACCTTTATTTTTTCTTTGGCGAATAGCTTCAAATAATAATATGGAAGAAGCAACTGAAACATTCAGAGATTGAACCATACCTCTCATAGGTATAAAAATTGATTGATCAACCATTGATATAAGTTCATTACTTAGTCCCCATTTTTCTGCTCCTAAAACAAAACATGTATTTTGAGAATAATCAAAATTTCTATAATCTACTGATTCACTACTAAGAGTAGTTCCATATAATTTAAAACCCTTATTCTTTAAATCAGATATTGCCGTGATTGTGTTTTCATGATTATTCAGTTTTACCCATTTCTGACTTCCTTGAGCAGTACTATTAAAAGTCTTAACGGCATTCGTTTTGCTAATAAAATTTGCTTCGAAAACTCCTGCTGCATCACATGTTCTTAATATTGCAGATAAATTATGTGGTTTATTGACATCCTCAACTAAAACAGTCAAGTTTTTCATTCTGCAATCTAAAACACTTTTGATTCTTTCAAACCTTCTTGGCAAAATTGACATTTATAATTTTTTCACACTTTTGTAATTATATTCAAAAAATTTTAATTACCTATTAAATCTCTTGGTTTATAATATTTTGGTAGTTTAAATTAATTCAATGGCATACATAGAATGGGACTATACATTAATAACAAGTATGGTAGAAAAACAAGGGTGGGATTTACCTGATCGTGAATCGGAAGAATGGAATAAATTTAACGATGAATTAGGAGAAAAAATGAGAGGTGTTGGACTTATTTTTGAAAAATATTGTAAATTTACTCCTGACGTAGGAGAAGGAGTTCATCTTCTAGATGACTGATCATAAAAAGTTTTAAACCATTGATGTATCCCTTAATCAATGGCTTATTAATTAATAAGATAATATAATTTCACTAAATTAGAACTGGCAATTATTAAGGCTTTATAAAGCTTGTACTCTAAAAAAAATATTTTATTCCACAAAAAAGTTATTTGATTTCTATATTTAAATAAAAATATGAAAAATAAATTAACCTTTTTATTCGATGGTGGTTGTCCACTTTGTTTGAGAGAAACAAATTTTCTTAAAAAAAGAGATACCTTAAATCAAATTGCATTTATAGATATTAATAGTAAGGATTATGATCAAAGTCTTTTTAATGAAATCTCATATTCAGAAGCTATGTCTAACCTGCACGGGATTATTGAAAATGGTGAAATTATTAGGGGACTAGATGTACTTGCATATTCTTATGAATTAGTTGGTTTAGGTTGGGTTTATTATCCCTTGAAGATTAAGCTCTTATCTCCATTATTGAGATTGGTTTACAGATATTGGGCAAAATATAGACTTCAAATTACAGGTAGATCCGATATTGAAAAACTTTGTACCTCACAATGTGAACAATAAATATGGAAAGTATCGATATAGACAGAATAATAGAAATGTGTTGGGAAGATAGAACACCCTTTGAAGCTATCGAGTATCAATTTGGTTTAAAAGAGGAAGATGCGATAAAAATTATGCGTCAAAATCTAAAACCCAAATCTTTCAAAGTCTGGAGAAAGAGAGTTTCTGGAAGAAATACAAAACATATGGCCCTTAAAGATTCAACTAGATTTAAATCTACTCATAAAAGAAAATTATAAATTTTGAAAAATCTTTCTACTAAAACTTGTCCTGTTTGCAATAGGCCGTTTGAGTGGCGTAAAAAATGGAAAAACTGTTGGGATGAAGTTATCTACTGTTCAAAAAGATGCAGTAACAGGAAGTCGCAAAGATGAAACAAGTATCAATTATTTTCCCGAATCAACTTTTTAGAGAAAGCCCAATCTTGAAAATAAATTGTGAAGTTTTGATTTTGGAAGACTCATTATTTTTTGGAAATGATAAATTTCATAAATTAATTAACCATAAAAATAAGTTAGTTTTTCATAGAGCATCTATGCTAGCTTATAAAAATTATTTAGAAATATCTGGCTTTAAAGTTTTATATATCGAAAACAAGAATAATGTTTCTACAGTTGATTACTTATCGGAATTTATTAAAAATAAATATCAGAAAATAAATCTCATTGACCCTCATGATTTTTTAATAATGAAGAGGATTAATAATTTTGTTGAAAGTAATAATTTAGCTTTAAATATTTTGCCTTCTCCTATGTTTATGAGCAGTGAAGATTTAAAAAATTTATTTGCATCAAATGCAAAAAAACCTCTTATGGGGAGATTTTATGAGAATCAAAGAAAGAGCCAAAAGATATTAGTTAATCCTGATGATACTCCTGAAGGTGGTAAATGGAGTTTCGATGAAATGAACAGAAAAAAATTACCAAAAAAAATAAATATACCCGATACACCTAAATTACAAAAAAATAAATTTGTAGTTAATGCAGAAATGTCATTAGCCAATTTGGATATTGAGTTTATTGGAGAAAGTAATAACTTTTTATATCCAACTAATTTTGAAGAGGCAGATGAATGGTTAAATGATTTTTTTAAACACAGATTTTTCTTATTTGGAGATTATGAGGATGCTATTTCTAAAGAAAATTCTTTTTTATGGCACAGTTTACTTTCCCCTCTTTTAAATAGCGGCTTATTAACCCCAGATGTAGTAGTAAATAAAGCATTACTTTTTGCAAAAAATAATAATGTTCCTATTAACTCTTTAGAGGGTTTTATTCGTCAAATTATTGGATGGAGAGAATTTATTTGCCTCGTCTATAAAAAGTACGGAACAAAGATGCGAAATAGTAATTTTTGGAATTTTGAAGATAAGCCAATTCCAAAATCTTTTTATCAAGGGAATACAGGAATTGAACCAGTAGATGTTGTTATAAAAAATATTATTAAATTTGGTTATTGTCATCATATTGAGCGGCTAATGATTGTTGGCAACTTTATGCTTCTATGTAGAATTCACCCAAACCAAGTTTATAAATGGTTTATGGAAATGTTTATTGATTCCTATGATTGGGTTATGGTCCCAAATGTTTACGGAATGAGTCAGTTTAGTGACGGTGGTATCTTTTCAACAAAGCCATATATATCAAGCTCTAATTATGTAAAAAAAATGTCTAATTTTAAAAGTGGCCCATGGTGCGAAATATGGGATGGCTTATTTTGGAAATTTATTAAAGATAATGAAAGCTTTTTTAGAAAGCAATATCGTCTGGCAATGTTAACGAGAAATCTCGATAAAATGTCAGAGGAAAAATTAAATAATCACTTAAAAACGGCCGATAAATTTTTAAGAGATATTCAATAAAATAATAGTAATAACCTAGTTGTCTTTAAAAAATTAAAAGAATATTATGTTATGAAGAAATATTAAGTACGGATGTTAACTTAGAAAATATTAGATTGATTAATGGAAATTGGAACACTTTTTTTAAAAAGTAATTTGACGGGAATTATCACTTTTTCTGAATTAGATTGGATAACAACCCATCAATCTAATTTCACTAGGTTGGAGGAATCCATAGCAATTAAATTAGGCAGAATGCTTGATGCAGGATCTATCAATATTGGTTGCCGTTTGAAATCCTGAATAAAATTTTTATTATAATAATGAAGTATCAAAAAGATAAAAAAATATTTTTTCGGGAAAGAATCCATTCTTTGAATATCTTTCTTTTTTTAGGATTTAATCTTTCACTTATTTCTATTTTAGGTTTTATTTGGTTTAATTCTGTAATTGAAAAAGTAGTTTAAATTTTTGAATTTTTTGTATATTAAAGTTATCTTTAAAAAATTAATTATATTTTGAGCATAGGATATTTACAAAGAAAGGCAGCTTGGGAAATTTTATTAAAAGTTAGTTCTGGTGATTTTTCTGATCATGCTCTAGAAAAGGTTTTAAAAAATTATCAATTTAATCCTCTTGATATAGCTTTTATTACGGAATTATCTTTTGGATGCATAAGGTATAGAAAATTTCTTGATCTTTGGACGGATCATACATCAAAAATTAATCATAAAAAGCAGCCTCCAAAGTTAAGATGGCTTCTACATATAGGTTTGTATCAACTATTGAAAATGGATAAAATCCCATTTGCTGCTGCTATTTCTACCACTGTAGAAGTAGCTAAAAAAAACAGATTTAAATGGTTTAGCGGGAACTGTAAATGCGATATTGAGAAATGCATCAAGAAAATTAGAACAAAAAATCTTTCCGGAATTATCTTCTGATAGAAAAGAAAGAATTTCATATCTTGAATCATTTCCATTATGGCTTGTGAAGGATCTTTATAAATGGGTCGGTAATAGCGAGGGTGAAAATATCATTAAGGCATTTAATAAAAAACCATCAATTGATTTAAGAATTAACCAATTAAAAACTAATTTAGATAACTTTTTGAGAGTACTTCATGAAAATAATATTGATGCTGAAATTATTAATGATTTACATAATGGAATTACTTTAAAATCTAATCCAAGATCTATAAAAAATTTACCAGGATATAGTGATGGACTTTGGACAATTCAAGATAGATCTTCTCAGTGGATAGCACCTCTCTTAAATCCAAAAGAAGGTGAAAAGATTTTAGATGCTTGTGCAGCTCCAGGAAGTAAGTCTACCCACCTTGCAGAATTAACAAATGATAGTGCTGAAATCATTGCCGTAGATAGATCAGCAAAAAGATTGAAAATACTGCAATCAAATTTAGAAAGGTTAAATTTGAAATCTGTTAATACCCTTAAGGCTGATGCTACGAGTTTGATTGAATTAAATCCTAAGTTTATATCTTATTTTGATAAGATTTTATTAGATGCTCCATGTTCAGGCATTGGAACTCTTTCCAGGAATCCAGATTCTAGATGGTCTTTAAGTAAAGAAAAAATAAAATCTTTAACTTTATTACAGGAAAAACTTTTGGAGAGTATTTTCCCTCTTTTGAAAAAAGATGGCACTTTAGTTTATTCAACTTGTACTATTTGTCCCGATGAAAATAATCTATTAATTGAACGGTTTATTGAAAAAAACAAAACTTTAAAGTTGGTTAGCCAAAAGCAAATTTTACCTAGCTTGGATTATCCTGGTGATGGATTTTATTCTGCAATAATTTCTTATAAATCTTAAAAATATAATTTATTTTTTAATTGGAATTTTATAAATTTCAGATATGAACTTCTTCCATAAATAAGCTGCATTCCCACTAGATAATTCAGATTCCTTGTTATCGTCGTAACCTATCCAGATCCCTGTTGTAAGGTTATAAATGGAACCAATAAACCAGAGATCTTTATTTCCATCAGATGTTCCTGTTTTCCCATAAATTTTCTTTCCTTTTATAGAGGCTGCTTTTGAAGTGCCTTCTTTTACAGATTTTTCAAGAAGTTTATTTATTTGCTTGTTTATTTTTAAATCTAATATTTTCTTGTAAATAGATTTATTTTCCCAAATAGTTTGTTTTTTAAATGATTCTATTTTTTCTATGATTTCAGGGCTTTGAATCTTCCCATTATTGTTTATTGCAGAATATGCATTTGTAATGTTTAAAAGATTATCTCCGAAGGCGCCAATAGCTAATGATGGGAATTCCTCAAACTCTTGTTCGTAGCCTAGTCCAAATGAATTCGCTAAATTAATAATATTTTTTAAGCCGATTTTTTTTGTTATTGATATTGGAACGATATTTGATGAACTTTTAAATGATTCAATCAAAGATATTGAACCTCTATAGTCTTCTGAAAAATTTTTTGGGCAATAACTTTCCCAGCATATTGGTAAGTCTTCAAATTTATCGCTTAATTTTATTCCTTCTATTAATGCAGCAGCATAAGGGATTATTTTAAAAGTAGAACCTAAAGGTCTTACAGATGAAATCACTCTATTGTATTCATTAATTGATGGTTTTTTGCTGGTTATCATTGTCCTGATTAGTCCTGTGTTTGATTCGATAGATAACAGACCAAATTCAAGTTCTTTAGGCCCTGCATAACTTGATATTTTTTGACCTTTTTCTTGCCAATCTTTGTTGATAGAAGATTTAATTCTTAAAAACTTATAATCATTTTTACTTGCAATTTTTTTATCTGTTTCCTGAAGAATAAAGTTTATAAGTAATTTATCATCTAAAAAATTATCAGCTGTTTGATAATTTAACTTTATTTTTTCTTTAATAGCTTTATTCTTATTTGCAAGAGAAATATATCCATCAACATACATTGATTCAAGAACTTTATTTCTATTTTTAATAGCTAGTTCTAAATTTTGATAAGGTGAATAAATTGATGGAGCTGGAGCTAATCCTGCAATTAATGCGATCTCTGATAATGTCAATTCTTCTATAAATTTTCCAAAATAAACTTGGGCAGCCTCATTTACCCCGTATGCTCCTGATCCTAGATAAATATTATTTAAATATAATTTTAAAATTTGATTTTTGTTATATCTAAATTCAAGTATGAGTGATATAAATATTTCTTTGATTTTTCTTTGAAAATTTAAATCATTATTTAGAAAAAGTAATCTAGCAACTTGTTGTGTAATCGTACTTCCTCCCTCTTTAACATAACCACTTCTAATATTTTGAATAAGGGCACGTGAAATACTTTTTAAATCTATTCCATTATGTTTATAAAATCTTTTATCCTCAGAAGATATAAAAGAATGTTTAAGAAAAAATGGAATTTTATGATAACTATTATCTATTTCAAATTTGCGGCTTAATTTGCTTAGTATCTTATTATCAGAAGATGATATTACGTAAGAATATTTGGTTTCCCGAGACTTTTTATTTTTAGAAACGTCAAGTTTTAAGGTACTAAATACTAGACTAAAAAAATAAAAAGATATTCCAGAAAAAATTAATATTGGAATTATTAAAACAAAAGATTTGAATTTAATCTTTTGCACCTTAAGCAACTAAAAAACTATGTCCTATCGCTAAAGCTGTAACTAACATTCCAGTAATAAGGAACGGTTGGGCACTTGCTTGATATTTGACATCAAACTTTAGAGGATCTCTTAGTAACCACATATCTTGAAATGTAATTTGTGGAATTACTAATAAAACCAAAATTACAGAGGCTAAATGTTGACCAATAATGACTAATACTACAACCATTGCTAATTGAAAAATATCAATCAGTCCTGCACTTATTCTACTTGCATTTTTAATTCCAAATACTACTGGTAGAGAATTCAAGCCTAGCTTTGAGTCTCCTTCAACACTTTTGAAATCATTAATAACAGCAATTCCAAGTCCTGAGAGGCTATAAGCAAGTGTTAGTAATGCCGTCACAATAGTTAATTTCCCAAACAAGGCTTGTCCCGCCCACCAAGGTAAAGCTATATATGATGCGCCTAATGCATAATTTCCAAGCCAACCATTTTGTTTTAATTTAAGGGGTGGAGCAGAATATATATAACTAACAAAAGATCCTCCTAATGCTAAAAGTAAAACGGAGGGAAATTTATGTTTAGCATATAAATCTAATAGAAAAGCAACAATTAAACCTGCAATAAGTAATACCCAAATCTGAATTTTTACGTCTTTAATTGAAATTTTTCCAGAGGGAATTGGTCTATTTGGTTCGTTAATTGCATCAATTTCTTTATCAAAAAAATCATTTATTGTTTGTGTATAACCTGCCAGAAGTGGCCCACTCATTAACATACATGCTAGTGAAGCTAAAACATTACTAAATGTCCATTCAAAATTCCCACTTGCAGCTGCTCCACAAATAACTCCCCATATCAAAGGGATCCACGTAATTGGTTTCATTAACTGTATACGAAGTTTCCATATACTTGAAGTTTCAGACGCACCCTTAATGCCTAATAGTTGTTTTGGATCATTCACTTTACTCTTTAACCTTTCTCAATTTCTTCTGGAAAAAACCAGTTTTGCTCGCCATTCTGAAATTTTGCGGTGATTCCAATACTCCTGCCGTCTGTCATCTTATAGCCTGTTATTACGGCTTTAGGATTAGAGGATATTTGATCAATTAATTTCGCTGGTAGTCTATCTTTTACTTTGTTAATGTTAATTTTGATTTTACTACCGATTTTGGGTAATAATTTTGTTTCAGCCATAAGAGGTAAAATTGAAGCTATTATGCAAGATTAACAGCATTTGGACAATTTTTACTAAAATGGTAGCTCTTCGTTTAATTCCTTGTTTAGATGTCGCTAATGGCAGAGTCGTAAAAGGTGTAAATTTTGTTAACCTGAGAGACTCAGGTGATCCTGTTGAATTAGCTTGTAGATATTCTGATGAAGGTGCAGATGAATTAGTGTTTTTAGATATTAGAGCAAGTGTGGAAAATAGGAATACATTAGTTGACCTTGTTTCTAGGACAGCAAAATCAGTAAAAATCCCTTTTACAGTAGGTGGAGGCATAGATTCTGTTTCATCTATTAATGATCTTTTAAGAGCAGGAGCGGATAAAGTGAGTTTGAATTCCTCGGCCGTAAGAAATCCTGATTTAATTTCTGAAAGTTCTAGAGAATTTGGTACTCAATGCATCGTTATAGCAATTGATGCTCGAAGAAAAATTGATAAGGTTGGTGAGTGGGAGGTATATGTAAAAGGAGGGCGAGAAAATACTGGAATAGATGTATTAAGTTGGGCAAAGAAAGTTGAGGAATTAGGCGCGGGGGAAATATTGCTTACTTCAATGGATGGTGATGGAACTCAGAATGGATATGATTTACATTTGACAGAATCCGTTGCAAATATTGTTGATATCCCAGTAATTGCATCCGGAGGGGCAGGCTCTCTAGAAGATATCTATGATGTTTTCAAAGAAGGCAGGGCATCAGCAGCTCTTTTAGCATCATTACTTCATGATAAGAAACTTACTTTAAAAGAAATAAAAACGTTCCTCCTCGAAAAAAAACTTCCAATTAGACCATATGAATAAAAAAGTTAATTTAATCCCAAAAAGAAATAAGCTTAAAATTTAAAAATGAAATTTACAAAAACTATCGAAGTCAAAAATATATTTAATAAAATTTCTTATAAATATGACTTTTTAAATAATTTATTAAGTTTTGGGCTGCACAGATTATGGAAAAGGAAATTAGTTAATTTATTGGAACCTATAAATGGTGAAGATTGGGCTGATTTGTGCTGTGGAACTGGAGATTTAGCATTCTTAATTTCTGAGAGAGTTAGTCCAATGGGCTCAATTACTGGAATTGACAGTGCAGAGGATATCTTAAAAATTGCAAAGAAAAAATCAGAGCTAAAAAAAAATAAATTTATTAAGTGGGAAATTCAAGATGTATTAGAAATTAATGATTATTCAAAAAATTTTGATGGGATTTGCATGTCATATGGACTAAGAAACTTGAATAATGTTGAAGAAGGAATAAAAAAGGTTTTTTATCTTTTGAAGGATAAAGGAAGGGCAGGATTTTTGGATTTTAATCACTCAACAAAAAGTTCTTTATCCAATATTTTTCAGAAAATTTATTTGAGATTTGTTGTATTAACCATTTCGCGGCTTTTTAATTTAGGTCCAGAGTATGCATATATTGAAAAAAGTATTAGAAATTTTCCAAAGAAAAATGAGCTTATAAATATTGCTAAGGAAGTTGGATTTCAAAAAGCTGAATATATGACTATCTTGGGGGGGCAAATGGGAATACTAATTTTAACTAAATAAAGAATTTAGTTATTTATTTTTCTCCAACAAAAAGAACACTTTCCCCATCTTTTGATTTCACCCTCAGGAGTAGGGGAATTACAGAGTGTACAAATGCTCATATTATTTTGATAGATTCTGCTTGGATGCTTAGCCCAAACTATCTTTGCATTAGTAGTTTTGATATTTTTATTTTTAATTTCATAATTTTGTATTATTTTTATTTCATTCAAAGTTATTCCAATTTTCTCTATTCTCTCTTTCAATTTATGCTTGTTATAAATTAAAGCTTGACGCCACTGTGGATGATTTACTGCAATAGTAAGTATTTTTTTTTCAATATTTAATGGTTTGCATTCTTGAAGTAGTTCCAAACCGATTAAGTTCTTCCAGTTCTCATTGATTTTAGAAAATATATCTAAAAAATATGGGAAAGAGGATCTAACTGTTAAAGCCTTAGACAGCATAAATTTAGAAATTTATAAAGGTGATTATTTAGCTGTTATGGGAGCTAGTGGCTCAGGCAAAAGTACAGCTATGAATATTATTGGATGTTTAGATAGACCATCCGAAGGTATTTATAAATTAAATGGGATCCCTGTTGAGAATTTATCTGATGATGAGCTCGCGGAAATACGTAACCAAAAATTAGGATTCGTTTTTCAACAATTTCATCTTCTTTCAGACGCAACTGCGCTTGAAAACGTAACTTTGCCCATGATTTATGCTGGTATTGATCCTGAACAAAGATTAGAGCGAGGTAAGAATGCCTTAAAAAAAGTTGGCCTTTCAGAAAGAATGAATAATCGCCCAAACCAACTATCCGGAGGTCAACAGCAACGAGTTGCTATTGCGAGGGCTATTATCAATAACCCTGCAATTTTGTTAGCAGACGAACCTACTGGGGCACTAGATTCAAAAACTACTAAAGATGTATTAGATCTTTTTGACAAACTGCATGAATCTGGAATAACAATAGTTTTAGTTACACATGAAGATGAAGTTGCAAATCGCGCAAAAAAAATAGCCAAATTTAAGGATGGAAGAATAGTTGAATTAAAAGTTAATTAAATTCAAAACCTTCTAATTACCTTCAGTTGTGTTTCATTTTCAATTCTTAAATTCCCATTGGAATCAATATCTTTAATTTTCCATGTATGAGGACAAAAACCACTCGGTAAAAAACTTTTAGTAAGAAACTTATTTGCAGATTTAATTACATATTCTTTATTCTTATTACATTCAATTGAATCATAAAAAGCTTTAAGAACTTTGGCTGTCCAATAATTTTGATTAATATTTTTTGTTTGAAGTAATTTTGATAATGAAATACCTTCTGATGGAGTGTAATTTAAAACATTCATGCCAAGTCCTACTCTTACATAGATAATTTCTTTGCCTCTTGTTATCACCCTTGGTAAAAATCCAATCAACTTTTTTGACCCAAAAAAAATATCATTTGGCCATTTCAAACAAACATTTATATTCTCTTGTCTAAGCATTTCACATAACTTAACACCTAAAGAAAGATTAAATATTTGACATGCAAATTTTTTTGAAAATATTGGGTAAGCTGCACTTAACCAAATCCCGCCTTTTGGAGAAACCCAAGTTTTTGAGTTTTGGCCAACCCCTGCGAACTGTTCCCTTGCGATTATCGCTACTGGCTGATTTTTCTTTATTTCAGAATATCCAAGCAAGTTTGTTAGCTCATTTTCGGTACTTTTACATTTTATTTTGTAAATTAATTTCCAAAGAGGATATTGACCCTGAATTTTTTTTAAGTAAAAAACTGTCTTAGATGCAGATCCAATAATTTTCACAAATTCTTTATTAAAAAAACGAGCATCTTGTTGAAGATTAGATTAACTTTAGTCTCAATAAGTAAATTTTACAAATTGGATAAAAAGTATTTGCCAATAGTGAATAGAAGGAATCCACATCCATTAAAAAATTGTCTTGATAATTTCAAAAAATCATGGGGAGACTTAGATAAACTTTCTAAAATCAATGAGAAC
>MWOR01000157.1 GCA_002025865.1 Prochlorococcus sp. HOT208_60m_813I02
ACCAGGTCTGTTTGAGGCAGTCTGTTTAAAAGCAATGTTTTGCTTATTATTATTTTGTTTATTAGGATTTATTTTTGGATCTTCTCTTCTTATTGGAGCTCCTACGAGCTCAGGGGTTTTCATTCTATTATTAATATTTTTTGTTTTAGGTTTGTTCGTATTTTGATCAGGTTTGTTTGATAGTCGTCTTTTATTCCCTGCACTTGAGATGTTCTGGGAAGATTCATTAGATTTAACATTATTATTTATATTTTTTGGCTTTGCAATTAATTGAATAGGTGGTTTTGCCGGACTTTTGATAGGTTGGGTTGTGTTATTTTCGAAAGTTTTTTTATCTTGGTATAAATTTTGTGTAAGTTTACTATTTTTATTTGTATTTGTAAGATTTGCTCGAGATTGTGAACTGTTAATAATATTAGGTTTATTGGGATTTTGAAGTTGATTTGAAATTATTTTTACACTCTCAGGCTTGTTAAGTGGTTTTATCAATAAGGGTTTTATGTTTGAATTATCTTTGAGAGGTTTCTCTTTTTTAGAAGAAATAACAGGAGATTTATTTTCTTTGTTTTGTTTGAAATTATCTTTTTTAGTTGAGGGTTTGTTAATGGAAAGTATTTTTTTATCTGAATTCTTTTTATTAATAAGATTTTTAATTTTTTTTGCCTCTTCTGCACTAATACAACTGCTATGGCTTTTTACTGAAATTGAAAGTTTTTGAGCGGCATCCAGTACATCTTTATTTTCCAGATTTAAGTCTCTGGAAAGTTCGTAAATTCTGATTTTATCGCTGATAGTCATTTAATCTGATTTGTACTCTTTTGAAATTGAAGAGGATTTAATTTAATTATATTCACTTAATGGGGATAGTTATTGTAGCTTGTAATTTCTTTTTCAAAAATTTCAATAAATTCAGGTTCTAAAAAAGTTTTTAAAGCTTTTTGAAGCTTTTTTTTGATCTTGGAATCTGAGTAGCATTTTTTTGACCTGCAAATGTAAGCTGATCTCCCCATTCCCTTTTGAAGCATGATGCCTTGCTTGTAATCTTTAGTAATCTTTAAAAGATCTTTCCGGTCATATGTTTTTCTACATGAAATGCATACACGCAAAACAGGGGTTTGTTGTATCACCGTTTTTTCTCCTCTTTGGCAGATATCTCAGTATCTTGAACAGTCTCTAATGGATCATTATCTGTGAATTCTTCTCCTTCGTATTGTTCCTCTCCATATTCTTCTTCATCTTCGGGAAGGGGATAAAGCTCTCTTAATCTTGCATCTTCTGCAGCACGCTCAGCTTGTTCTGCTTCTAATCTTAGTTCAGCTTCTCTCTGGAGGTTCTCTTCATCTTCCCTTTGAATGATTAATTCAGAGACTGCAGAATCTTCTGCTTCCTGATCGTATTCATGTGAGTTTTTAACGTCAATCTTCCAACCAGTTAATCTTGCGGCAAGTCTTACATTTTGACCTTCTCTACCAATTGCGAGACTTAATTGATCGGGAGGAACTAGTACGTGAGCATGTTGCCCTGCTGGGTCTACAAGTCTTACTTGATCGACTTTCGCAGGACTTAAAGAGTTTAAAATATACTGTATTGGATTAGATGACCATTTAATAACATCAATTTTTTCTCCTCTTAATTCATTTACTACTTGTTGAATTCTTGCTCCTCTAGCTCCAATACAGGCACCTACAGGGTCCACTTCTTCTTCAACACTATCAACAGCTACTTTTGTTCTTGGCCCAACAGCTCTTGAAGGAGGGTTGGCTTCTCTTGAAACAGCAACAATTTTCACTGTACCTTCTTGAATTTCCGGGACTTCATTTTCAAACAAATAAACCACTAAACCAGCATTTGCTCTACTTACAAAAAGTTGCGGCCCTTTTCTTGCAATTTCGCTAACTTCTTTCAAAAATACTTTGAAAGTTGCATTTGCTCTATAATTATCATTTGGTAATTGATCTCTCTTGGGAAGTTCTGCCTCTACTTCAGGTCTACCAATACCCGAACTAACTCCCATAATGACTGATTGTCTTTCAAATCTTATAACTCTTGCAGTTAAAACAGGATCTTCCAAATCCGCAAATTCTTCTTGGATCATTTTTCGTTGTTGATCTCTTAATTTTTGGGCTAAAACTTGCTTTGTTGTTGAAGCAGCCATTCGCCCAAAATCCTCTTTTTCTGGAGTAACGTCTAAAACAACTGTGTCACCTATTTGAGCATCATCAGCTACTTGTTTTACTTCTACAAGAGATATTTGATGATCTTCGCTCTCAACTTCTTCAACAATTATTTTACTAGATAATATCCTATAACCTTCTTCATCTAGATCTAGTCCAACATCAAAATTACTGAAATATTCTTCATCAAATGGATCTTGGTTAACTCCAATGTAAAAAGTTTTTCTATATTTTTCGTATCCTTTTAATAAAGCTTCGCGTAAGGCTAATTCCACGATATTAGGAGGTAACTTTTTTTCCTCGCTAATGTCTTCAATGAGATTGTTTAAACCTGGGAGAATAACTAATGCCATCTATGATGGGAAATTGAATAATGGTTGAAAATAATTAATCTTTTAATGTACAAAGACTAATTTTTAGTACTTCATCAAAAGGGATTTTTTTAATCTTACCTTTTATGTTAATGGCTAAATAATCTTTAGACTTTTCATAAAGTAAACCATTCAGAAATTTTATTTTTGAATTCTTTTGGTTTAACTCAACATTAACTGGAAAACCTTTAAAAGTTTTGAAGTCTCTTTCTGAGGTTAGTTCATCACTGACCCCTTGACTACTAATTTCTAACACATATGAACAATTTAAAAGATTTGATTTTTCTATTTCCTCAGATGCTGGGGTATTAAATAGCGCACAATCATCTAAGGAAATGTCATCCCCATTCGTTTTTCTTATAGTTATTTCAATAACAATTGGATTTTGATTAGTTTGTATATTTAACCCGCAGATTTCTAAATCCCGCGCATTAGCAACTTTTTCTAAAAAAGCTTCTAGTTTATTTTTGTTTTCTTTGTTCAAATTTATTAAAAATTTATTTAAAATTTATTTTCACATATTAAGAAGTTTTTTCTATAGAAAAATTTAAAAATTTGCATTTTATGGATGTAAACAAAAAAACAACAATAATCTCTTTCTTCAATTAGATTTATTTAATAAACTTAAAAACTATTAATTAAATGAAGTATCTCAAGATTAAATTTATTAATTTAATCCAAATATTCATTGTTATTTGTTTTTGCATACTCAATTTCTTTCAAAATGCTGAAGTTTTAGCTTTAACTTCTTTTGAAAGTCATAATTTCGTATCATCCGCAGTTAAAAATATTGGCCCAGCAGTTGTAAAAATTGACACTGAGCGCTTGGTAGAGAGGCAACAATTTGATCCTACTTTACTTGATCCTTTACTAAGGGATTTACTTGGTGAGCAAGGCATTACTCCTGAAAGGGAGAGAGGACAAGGCTCTGGGGTTATTATCAATGAGAATGGTTTGGTTCTTACAAACGCTCATGTCGTAGAAAGAGTCGATAATGTTTCAGTTACTTTGGCAGATGGATCTATTTGTGATGGTGAAGTTTTGGGCACGGATACAGTAACTGATCTTGCGTTAGTAAAAATTGATGAAAATGCTTATTCTGGTTTTGCTCCACTTGGAAATTCTGAAGATCTTGAAGTTGGGGATTGGGCAATAGCTCTTGGTACTCCCTATGGCCTTGAAAAAACAGTTACCTTAGGGATTGTAAGCAGCCTGCATAGAGATATTAATAGTTTAGGATTTTCAGATAAAAGGTTGGATCTTATTCAGACTGATGCGGCAATAAATCCAGGAAATTCTGGAGGACCACTCATTAACTCTAATGGTGAGGTAATTGGAATAAATACATTAGTAAGAAGTGGCCCTGGAGCTGGTTTAGGTTTTGCGATTCCCATCAATCTAGCTAAAAGTGTTTCTGATCAACTACTCAAAAATGGGGAAGTTATTCATCCATATTTAGGGGTACAATTAATTTCTTTAAATCCTAGAATAGCTAAAGAACATAATCGAGATCCCAATTCGCTAGTTCAATTACCTGAAAGAAATGGAGCTCTAATTCAATCAGTAATACCTAATAGCCCCGCTGAAAAAGCTGGTTTAAGAAGAGGTGATTTAGTGATAGCAGCCGAAAATATCTCTATAAGAGAGCCTAAAACTTTACTAGATGAAGTAGAAAAAGCTCAAATAGGAAAAGTATTTCTATTAAATATTTTGAGAGATAATAAAGAGATACAGATAAATATCAAACCAGAACCTCTCCCAGGTTTGACATAAAGCACCCATTGAAATTTAATAATCTATAACAATTAGAAAAAAGATTTTGGATTCACAAACTCAAATGAAACAAGTTGTTGCTGATGCAGCAATAAAGAAAGTAAAGAGTGACATGATTCTTGGATTAGGTTCTGGATCAACAGCTGCGTTAATGATAAAAAGCCTTGCGGATGAAATACGTTCTGGGAAACTCCAAAATATAAGAGGTGTTGCAACTTCTTTTCAATCAGAAGTTTTAGCGCTTGAACTGGATATCCCGCTTATCGATTTAGCTTCTGTATCTCAAATTGATCTAGCTATTGATGGAGCAGATGAAGTTGATCCAGGATTTCAATTAATAAAAGGCGGAGGAGCATGCCATGTTAGAGAAAAGTTAGTGGCATCTAAAGCTAATCAATTGTTGATTGTTGTTGATGAAACTAAACTTGTACAAAATCTAAATCAATCTTTCCCTTTACCTGTAGAAGTTCTTCCAAATGCTTGGAAGCAAGTTCAGGAAGTCATTTCAGAAATGAATGGCAGTTCTTCTTTAAGAATGGCTATTAAAAAAGCTGGCCCAGTTGTTACTGACCAAGGGAATCTCATCCTAGATGTATTATTTAATGATGGTATTAAGAATCCAAAAGACATTGAAATGAAGATTAATAATATTCCTGGAGTATTAGAAAATGGATTATTCGTTGATCTTACAGACAAAGTATTAGTTGGTAAAATTGAAAACAACATTCCAATGGTTTACTCACCCGCAAGAGCTAGCTAATCTTCAAATCTTATTTCTACAGAGTTAGCGTGGCTATGTAAGCCTTCACTTTTAGCAAGATTAATAATATCAAGGCTATTCACTTTTAAACTTTCTTCATTAAATTCTATTATTGAAGTATTTTTCATAAAAGTTTCAACTCCTAAAGAACCGCTAAATCTAGAATTTCCTGACGTGGGTAAAGTATGATTTGGTCCAGCAAGATAATCTCCAACAGCTTCTGGGGTCCATTTTCCTAAAAATATCGCTCCTGCATTCTCTATACTTGCAAGAATTTTTTTTGAATCTATGGTAAGGATTTCTAGGTGTTCAGGGGCAAAGTTATTGCTTAGTTCAACACATGATTCGTAATTCTCGCAAATCACAATTAAACCCCAATTTTTTATTGATTGCATGCAAATTTCTTTTCTTGGATGATCATCTATCCTTTTATAAAGTTCTTCTAAAACTTCTTTTGCCTGGTTCTTTGATGTAGTTAAAAGTATTGATGAAGCTAAAGGATCATGTTCTGCTTGCGCTAGTAGATCAGATGCTATATGGGTGCTTTGAGCTGTTTCATCTGCAATGATTAATATTTCACTTGGACCAGCTAAAGAATCAATCCCCGTAGAGCCATAAATGAGTTTTTTCGCAGTTGTAACATAAATATTCCCTGGACCTGAAATAACATCAACTTTATTAATTTGATTTGTGCCAAATGCTAAAGCACCAATTGCTTGAGCTCCTCCAATTCTAAATACTTTATTGATCCCTGATAAGTGAGCTGCAGCTAAAACAGTTTTGTTTATTTCCCCTTCTTTATTCCCAGGAGATACCATTATAATTCCTTCTACTCCTGCTACTTTTGCAGGGATAGCATTCATCAATACTGTACTTGGATAAGCAGCTCTACCTCCAGGAATATAAATACCTGCATTTTTAACTGGTCTCCATCTTCTTTGGACGATATCACCATATTCACCTTTTATAGTGAAAGATTGAGGAATTTCTTTTTCATGGAATTTTTGAATTCTTTCATGAGCTACTACAAGTGAGTGCTTCAAATTTTTATCAATTTCATCCCATGCATTTTTTATTTGATCCGCACTCACTTGCATAGGGTCAGGGTCGAAACCATCAAATTTTTTTGTATATTTTTTTACCGCTATATCTCCAGAAATTTTTACCTCTTGAATAATTTCTTCAACAATTCTATTTATCTTATTATTGTTTTCTGAGTTAGTTCGAGTAGAAATCCTTTTTAATTCTTCAATAGCTTCTTTTTTATTATTTATTATCTTCATTTGCTTAATATTTCAAATAGAAAGGCTCAAAACCCAATTTAATATCTACTAAATTATATATGATTGATTAGTAGTCGATCTATTTGTTATGATAAAGATCTTATATTTAAACACCCTCTGTGGCCAACAACAAATCTGCAAAAAAGAGAATACAAATTGCCGAAAGAAATCGTTTAATAAATAAATCATATAAATCTACTGTTAGGACTTTAACCAAAAAAACCTTAGAGAACTGCGAAAAATATAAAAAAAATCCTAATGAGGATAATAAAAATTTAGTGAAAACAAGTCTTAATAAAGCTTTTAGCTTAATTGATAAAGCAGTTAAAAAAAATGTTCTTCACAAGAACAATGGTGCTAATAAAAAATCGAAAATCAATAATTTTGTAAAAACTACTCTTACCACTAAGTAAAAAGACAGATCATAATTATGAGCGATATAGAACTCATAGACTCGCACTGTCATTTAATATTTGAAAATTTTGAGAAAGATCTTGAAGATGTTGTTTTAAGATTGCGTTCAAGAGGTGTAAAAAAATTAGTTCATGCCTGTTGTGAATTAACAGAAATTCCAAAGTTGAAAAAAATATCCCATGAATTTAATGAAATTTACTATTCAGTTGGTTTGCATCCGCTAGAAGCAAAAAAATGGGAACAAAGTTCAAAATCTCTTCTAAGAAAATCAGCTCTAGAAGATAGACGAGTTGTAGCTATTGGTGAATTAGGTTTAGATTTTTTTAAAAATGAAAATAAAACTCAGCAGATTGAAGCGCTTATACCGCAAATGGAATTAGCTTATGAACTTCAATTACCAGTGATTATTCATTGTAGAGATGCTGCAAATGAAATGATTAAAATATGTAGTGATCTCTCTAAAAAAGGAAAATGTCCTGATGGTGTACTTCATTGTTGGACAGGAACACCAAAAGAAATGAAGCATTTCTTGGATTTTGGATTTTACATCAGTTTTAGTGGTATAGTCACATTTCCAAAAGCATATGAAATTCATGAGTGTGCCAAAATAGTCCCAAATGATAAATACTTAATTGAAACCGATTCACCATTTTTAGCTCCTGTCCCTCATAGGGGTAAAAGAAATGAACCTGCGTTTGTTGAAAATGTTGCCAATTTTATGGCGGATTTAAGATCTACTGAATTAACTACAATTGCTAGAGAGTCATATAAGAATGCTGAAGATTTGTTTAAATTTGACTTGTTAAGTAGACGTAGAAGCTGTTAGGATTAGGAATTACTGGAAATTTTTCTTAATTTTTTGACTTTAACAAACACAGTAATCATTTATCAGCATTAAACAAAATTTAATTCTTTTTATCTGATTGTTTTTTTGTTGAAATCGAGATTTATTTGATGATCTCATTTTGCTGGAAAAGTTAAAAGACTAATTATTGAGTAAATTAAAAGTAAATAGTAAATCTCACAAAATCGCAGGTTTTCTTGGATGAGCAGTAGCGCTTTACAGGTAGCAAAAACAGCTACTTATCTACCAGATTTAGTTGAAGTACAAAGAGCAAGCTTTAAATGGTTTTTGGAAAAGGGTTTAATAGAAGAATTACAAAATTTTTCCCCCATTTCTGATTACACAGGTAAATTAGAATTACACTTCATCGGTGAAGAGTACAGGTTAAAAAGACCTAGACATGATGTTGAGGAAGCCAAAAGAAGAGATGCCACATTCGCGTCCCAGATGTATGTAATTTGTAGGTTAATTAATAAAGAAACAGGGGAAATTAAAGAACAAGAAGTATTTATTGGCGAACTACCGTTAATGACTGAAAGAGGAACTTTCATTATTAATGGAGCAGAAAGAGTTATTGTTAATCAAATTGTTCGAAGCCCTGGAGTATATTTCAAAGATGAACTAGATAAAAATGGTCGAAGAACTTACAACGCTAGCGTCATCCCTAATAGAGGAGCATGGTTAAAATTCGAGACTGATAAAAATAATCTACTTTATGTGAGAGTTGATAAAACTAGAAAAATTAATGCTCATGTTCTTATGAGGGCGATGGGTCTTTCTGATAATGATGTGGTAGATAAACTTAGGCATCCCGAGTTTTATCAAAGCTCAATTGAGTCAGCCAATGACGAGGGTATTAATTCAGAAGATCAGGCCTTACTTGAGCTCTACAAGAAGCTACGTCCTGGTGAACCACCCTCCGTTTCTGGTGGTCAACAGCTATTACACAGTAGATTCTTTGATCCCAAAAGATATGATTTAGGCCGAGTTGGGAGATATAAAATAAATAAAAAATTGAGACTTACCGTCCCAGACGATGTAAGAACTCTTACTCATGAAGATGTTCTTTCTACCATTGATTATTTAATTAATCTTGAATTGGATATTGGAGGGGCTAGTTTGGATGATATTGACCATCTTGGTAATCGAAGGGTTAGATCTGTAGGAGAACTTCTTCAAAATCAAGTTCGGGTTGGACTTAATCGTTTAGAAAGAATTATTAAAGAAAGAATGACCGTAGGAGAAACAGATTCTTTAACTCCCGCTCAACTAGTTAATCCCAAACCTTTGGTTGCTGCCATAAAGGAATTTTTTGGTTCCAGTCAATTAAGTCAGTTCATGGATCAAACTAATCCTCTTGCTGAATTAACACATAAGAGAAGAATATCAGCATTAGGTCCAGGGGGGTTAACTCGAGAAAGAGCAGGCTTTGCTGTAAGAGATATTCACCCTTCACATTATGGAAGATTATGTCCCATCGAGACTCCTGAAGGTCCAAATGCAGGACTTATAAATTCTTTAGCTACCCACGCAAGAGTTAATGAATTCGGTTTTATTGAAACACCTTTTTGGGAAGTCAATAACGGTAAAGTTAATAAGGAAGGTAACCCGGTTTATCTTTCTGCTGATTTAGAAGATGAGTGTAGGGTGGCTCCAGGCGACGTCGCGACTGACAAGGACGGCAATATAATTGCAAATCTAATACCAGTAAGATATAGACAGGATTTTGAAAAAGTCCCTCCTCATCAAGTTGATTACGTTCAGCTTTCTCCAGTGCAGGTAATTTCAGTTGCTACTTCACTTATTCCTTTCTTGGAACATGATGATGCTAATAGAGCTCTGATGGGATCAAATATGCAACGCCAAGCCGTTCCATTGCTAAGGCCAGAACGTCCTTTAGTTGGTACAGGTTTAGAATCTCAAGTTGCTAGAGATTCTGGAATGGTTCCTATAACAAAAGTTAATGGAACTGTATCTTATGTAGACGCTAATGAGATTGTCATTAAAGATGAGCATGGTAATGAACATTTTCATTATCTTCAGAAATATCAAAGATCAAATCAAGATACCTGCCTCAACCAAAGACCTATAGTGAAAATTGGAGATAAAGTTATATCTGGACAGGTTTTAGCAGATGGCTCCGCATGTGAAGGAGGCGAAATAGCCCTTGGCCAAAACGTTTTAATTGCTTACATGCCATGGGAGGGATACAACTATGAAGACGCCATACTTGTGAGCGAAAGGATGGTAACTGATGATTTATATACTTCAGTACATATCGAAAAATATGAAATTGAAGCAAGACAAACGAAGCTAGGACCAGAAGAAATCACAAGAGAGATTCCTAATATCTCGGAAGAAAGCTTGAATAATCTTGATGAGATGGGAATTATTAGAATTGGTGCTTTTGTTGAGAGTGGAGATATTCTTGTAGGCAAAGTGACTCCAAAAGGGGAATCAGACCAACCACCTGAAGAAAAACTGTTAAGAGCTATTTTCGGCGAAAAAGCTCGAGATGTGAGAGATAATTCCCTCAGGGTACCTAAAACTGAAAAAGGAAGGGTTTTGGATGTTCGCATTTATACTAGAGAACAAGGTGATGAATTACCTCCTGGAGCCAACATGGTTGTTAGAGTTTATGTGGCCCAGAGAAGGAAAATTCAAGTGGGTGACAAAATGGCAGGGAGGCACGGAAATAAAGGAATTATTAGTAGAATCCTACCAAGAGAAGATATGCCTTATTTACCTGATGGAACCCCTGTGGACATAGTTCTTAATCCTTTAGGAGTTCCAAGTAGGATGAATGTAGGTCAAGTTTTTGAATTATTGATGGGCTGGGCAGCCTCCAACTTAAATTGCCGGGTTAAGGTTGTTCCATTTGATGAAATGTATGGAGCTGAAAAATCACATCAAACTGTTCAAGCATTTTTAGAGGAAGCTTCCAAACAACCAGGTAAAGCATGGGTTTACAACCCTGAAGATCCTGGAAAGTTATTACTTAAAGATGGTAGAACTGGGGAACCTTTTGATCAACCAGTTGCTGTCGGATACTCGCACTTCCTCAAATTAGTCCATTTGGTGGATGATAAAATTCATGCAAGATCTACTGGTCCTTACTCTTTGGTTACACAGCAACCCTTGGGCGGTAAAGCTCAGCAAGGTGGACAAAGGCTTGGAGAAATGGAAGTATGGGCTCTTGAAGCTTATGGAGCCGCTTATACTCTTCAAGAATTGTTAACAGTTAAATCTGATGATATGCAAGGAAGAAATGAAGCGCTTAATGCGATCGTAAAAGGTAAACCGATCCCAAGGCCCGGTACTCCTGAGTCATTTAAAGTTCTTATGAGGGAATTACAATCATTAGGCTTGGATATAGGGGTTTATACAGACGAAGGAAAAGAGGTAGATTTAATGCAAGATATCAATCCGAGAAGAAATACTCCATCAAGGCCGACTTACGAATCACTCGGAACCTCTGAATATGAGGAAGATTAAATACTCAATTAAAACCTTTTAATTTAAATTCGCCAAAAATGACAAACAGCAACTTAAGAACTGAAAATCACTTTGATTACGTCAAAATTTCGATAGCTTCTCCACAAAGAATAATGGATTGGGGTCAGAGGACACTGCCCAATGGACAAGTAGTTGGTGAAGTTACGAAACCTGAAACTATCAATTACAGAACACTTAAACCAGAAATGGATGGATTATTCTGTGAAAAGATTTTTGGGCCATCTAAAGATTGGGAATGCCATTGTGGAAAATATAAAAGGGTAAGACATCGCGGCATCGTTTGTGAGAGATGTGGGGTTGAAGTAACTGAAAGTAGAGTCAGAAGACATAGGATGGGCTACATAAAACTAGCTGCTCCAGTTTCTCATGTTTGGTATTTGAAAGGAATCCCTAGTTACGTTGCAATACTTTTGGATATTCCGCTTAGGGATGTAGAACAAATAGTTTATTTTAATTGTTATGTCGTTTTAGATCCAGGTGATCATAAAGAACTTAAATATAAGCAATTACTCACTGAGGATGAGTGGCTGGAAATTGAAGATGAAATTTATGCTGAAGATTCAACTATAGAAAATGAACCTTTTGTGGGAATTGGTGCTGAGGCACTGAAGCAATTACTTGAGGACCTTGATTTAAATCAGGTTGCCGAAGAGCTTAGAGAAGAAATTACTAATAGCAAAGGGCAAAAGAGGGCAAAGCTTATAAAAAGAATAAGAGTTATTGATAATTTCATTGCAACTAATGCAAAACCAGAATGGATGGTTTTAGATGCAATACCAGTTATACCTCCTGATCTTAGACCTATGGTTCAGCTTGATGGAGGAAGATTTGCAACTTCAGATTTAAATGACTTATATAGAAGAGTTATAAATAGAAATAATAGATTAGCTAGGCTTCAAGAAATTTTAGCTCCAGAAATTATAGTAAGAAATGAAAAAAGAATGCTTCAGGAAGCAGTTGATGCCCTTATAGATAATGGAAGAAGAGGTAGGACTGTTGTTGGAGCAAATAATAGAGCTCTTAAGTCCCTTAGTGACATAATTGAAGGAAAACAAGGAAGATTTCGACAGAATCTTCTTGGAAAGCGTGTTGACTATTCAGGAAGATCTGTAATTGTTGTGGGTCCTAAACTAAAAATGCATCAGTGTGGTCTCCCAAAAGAAATGGCGTTAGAGCTCTTTCAGCCTTTTGTAATCCATAGATTGATACGACAAAATATTGTGAATAATATTAAAGCTGCAAAAAAATTAATACAAAAAGCTGACGACGAAGTTATGCAGGTACTTCAGGAAGTCATTGAAGGTCATCCAATTCTCTTAAATAGAGCCCCTACACTGCATCGTTTAGGAATTCAAGCTTTTGAACCAAAATTGGTTGGAGGTAGAGCAATTCAACTTCATCCTTTAGTTTGTCCTGCATTCAATGCTGACTTTGATGGAGATCAAATGGCAGTTCATGTTCCTTTAGCTTTAGAGGCACAAACTGAAGCACGCATGCTTATGTTGGCTAGTAATAATATTTTGTCTCCTGCTACTGGGGAACCAATTGTCACTCCATCACAAGATATGGTTTTAGGATCTTATTATCTGACGGCTTTGCAACCGAATTATCAACAACCAGAATTTGGAGATAACAAGACTACTTTTGCTTCATTAGAAGATGTCATATTTGCTTTTGAAGATAAAAGACTCAGCCTGCATGAATGGGTTTGGGTTAGATTTAATGGAGAAGTTGAAGATGAAGACGAAATGCGTAGTCCACAAAAAACTCAAGAGCTAGAAGATGGCTCAAGATTAGAAATCTGGAATTTAAGAAGGGACAGATTTGACTCTGACGATAATTTAATAACTAGATTTGTGCTGACAACTGTTGGGAGAGTCGTTATGAACTATACGATCATAGATTCTGTATCTAAAACGTAATCTTTAAAAACTATTTTTCAATTAATTAAAAATCATGACTTCATCTAAATCTAAAAAAACATCCAGAGTACGTAAAACTACTAAAAACTCAAAAAAGAACAATCCAGTTTCAATGCCTGCTCTCGCTAAAACGCCTCCATCATTTAAAAATAAGGTAGTTGATAAGAAAGCCTTAAAAAATTTAGTCTCTTGGGCTTTTAAAACTCATGGAACAGCTATAACTGCAGCCATGGCAGATAATCTAAAGGACTTAGGCTTTAAATATGCTACCCAAGCTGCGGTCTCTATCTCAGTTGATGACTTAAAAGTTCCTGAAGCTAAACAAGATTTAATAGGACAAGCTGAAGAGCAAATATCCGCTACAGAAGAATGCTATAGACTTGGTGAAATTACCGAAGTTGAAAGGCACACAAAAGTTATAGATACCTGGACTGAAACTAATGAAAGATTGGTGGATGCTGTAAAGAATAATTTTAATCAAAATGATCCACTAAATTCCGTTTGGATGATGGCTAATTCAGGAGCAAGGGGTAATATGTCTCAGGTAAGACAACTTGTTGGTATGAGGGGATTGATGGCTAATCCTCAAGGAGAAATCATTGACCTGCCAATAAGAACTAATTTTAGAGAAGGACTCACTGTCACTGAATATGTAATTTCTTCTTATGGAGCAAGAAAAGGTTTGGTGGATACTGCATTAAGAACTGCCGATTCTGGTTATTTGACTCGAAGATTAGTTGATGTTGCTCAGGATGTAATTGTAAGAGAAGAAGATTGTGGAACAGAAAGATCAATAGTTGTTGAAGCTGAAGATGGTAAATTTGGGGCAAGGCTTCTTGGTAGGCTTACCGCTGAGGATATTTTTGATGCTGAAGAAAACCTTGTTGTTCCACAAAACACTGCTATAGATCCTGCATTGTCTGGAGAAATTGAGAAAGCATCTATTAGTGAAGTAAAAATAAGATCTCCATTAACATGTGAAGCTAACAGATCCGTTTGTAGGAGGTGCTACGGATGGGCATTGGCTCATAATCATTTGGTCGATTTAGGTGAAGCAGTTGGAATTATTGCTGCTCAATCGATTGGCGAGCCAGGAACTCAATTGACAATGAGAACTTTCCATACTGGAGGTGTATCAACTGCCGAAAGTGGAGTTGTGAGATCAAAAATTTCTGGTAAAGTTGAATTTAGTTCAAAAGCAAAGGTTAGGGGTTATAGAACTCCACATGGCGTAGAAGCTAAACAAGCAGAAGTTGATTTTATACTCAAGATAGTTCCTCTAGGAAATAATTCTGGCAAAGTTCAAAAAATTGAAGTTTCTAGTGGATCGCTATTATTTGTAGATGACGGTGAAGAAATTAGTTCTGATATAACTGTTGCTCAGATAACTGCTGGAGCCGTGAAAAAGAGTGTTGAAAAAGCAACAAAGGATGTTATTTGTGATTTGGCTGGTCAAGTTAGGTACGACAAGGTTATTCAACCAAAGGAGGTGACAGATAGACAAGGTAATATTACTTTAAAAGCTCAAAGATTAGGCAGATTGTGGGTTTTAGCTGGAGATGTTTATAACTTGCCACCAAATGCAAGACCGGTTATATCACCTGGGAAATCTGTAGATGAAGGGACAGTGTTAGCAGAAGCAAGTCAATCAAGTGAGTTTGGCGGACAAGTTCGATTAAGAGACTCAATAGGAGATTCAAGAGAAGTTCAGATTGTCACTACTTCAATGTCTTTAACTGATTTTAAGTTAATTGAAGAATCTACTCATTCAGGTCAAATATATAATTTGGAATCTAGTGATGGTACATCTTATCGTTTAAACATTTCCCCAGGAAGTAAAATTAGTAATGGTGAGGTAATAGCAGATTTAACGGATGAAAGGTTCCGTACAAAAACTGGTGGTCTAGTAAAATATGCACCGGGATTAAGCGTCAAAAAAGCGAGATCATCTAAAAATGGTTTTGAAGTAAGTCAAGGAGGGACATTGCTCTGGATTCCCCAAGAGACACATGAAATCAATAAGGATATATCTCTTTTAATGATTGAAGATATGAAATGGATTGAAGCTGGAACAGAAGTTGTAAAAGATATTTTTAGTCAAACATCAGGCATTGTTACAGTTACGCAAAAAAATGATATCCTTCGTGAAATAACTGTAAGAAATGGAACTTTTCATGAGTGTGATGATGATGAAGTTTTGAATAGATTTACAGAAGAAGGAAATCTTGTAAATCCAGGCGAAAAGATTTTAGATGGTGTTGATAATAAAGAAATGCTATTTGTTCAAAAATTAGAAACACCTAAATGTCGAGGATTGTTATTAAGAACTGTTGAAGAATTTAGTATTCCTGACCAGGCGCAATTACCACAATTATCTCATGTTAAGCAAGAAAAAGGTCCACATTTAGGACTAAAAGCTATCCAAAGGCTTACTTATAAAGACGGTGAATTGATAAAATCAGTTGAAGGGGTTGAATTACTTAGAACACATTTAAGTATTGAAAGCTTTGATGCTACTCCTCAGATGACTATTGACGTCGAGTCGATTGAAGATAAAAATGATGCATCAATCAATAGATTAAATTTAGTAATATTGGAATCTATTCTTGTAAGAAGAGATACTATATCTGACTCCAGTCATGGCTCAACACATACAGAACTGCAAGTCAATAATAACCAAGTAGTAAAAGCAGGAGATGTAATAGCTACTACTCAAATTCTTTGCAAAGAGAAGGGATTGGTTCAATTACCGAATGTTAATGATGATGAGCCAATAAGAAGGTTAATTGTTGAAAGAGAAGAAGATAAAATTAGACTCAAAATTAGTGGTAAAGCAGTTGTTAAAGTTGGAGATCGTGTAGTTGATGGTGATCCTATTAGTGATTCTGTAAAATCAACTTCTTGTGGAGAAATAGAAGAGATTTCTAATAGTTCGGTAACATTAAGACTTGGCAGGCCGTATATGGTTTCTCCTGATTCAGTTTTGCATGTTAAAGACGGAGACTTGGTTCTTAGGGGAGATGGTTTAGCTTTACTTGTTTTTGAAAGGCAGAAAACTGGAGATATTGTGCAAGGATTACCTCGTATTGAAGAGTTATTAGAAGCTAGGAGACCCAGAGATTCAGCAACTCTATGTAAAAAATCTGGAATTGTTCAGATTAAACAAGGTAATGATGAAGAATCAGTTTCTTTATCAGTTATTGAAAAAGATGATTTAGTTAATGAATATCAACTATTAATTGGAAAAAATATAATGGTTAGTGATGGACAACAAGTTAAAGGTGGAGAATCTTTAACTGATGGTCCAATTAATCCACATGAACTATTAGATTGCTATTTCAATGATTTAAAAGATCAAAAACCTCTTTTAGATGCAGCTCGAGAATCTATATCAAAACTACAAAGAAGTATGGTAAATGAGGTACAAAATGTTTATAAGTCGCAGGGTGTAGCAATCGATGATAAGCATATTGAAGTTATTGTTAGACAGATGACAAGTAAAGTCCGTATAGAAGATGCTGGGGATACTACTCTTTTGCCTGGTGAACTTATAGAGTTGAGGCAAGTAGAAGATACAAACCAAGCAATGTCAATTACAGGAGGAGCTCCTGCAGAATTTACTCCTGTTTTGCTGGGTATTACGAAAGCCTCTCTCAATACAGATAGTTTTATTTCAGCAGCATCATTCCAAGAAACAACAAGGGTTCTTACAGAAGCTGCGATTGAAGGTAAATCTGATTGGTTAAGAGGTTTAAAAGAAAATGTTATCATCGGTAGATTAATACCTGCAGGTACAGGTTTTAGTGGTTTTGTGGAGGAATTATCCTCGGAGGCTGGCCCTCATCCCGATATTCTTGCAGAAGAATCTGGTGGCTACAGAAGAGCACAGAACTTAAGGCCAGATTATACAGTTGATATGCCTCAATCTCCTGCCGTAAGCTCTACTGCAATACTTGATGATCCTAGTGATGAAGATTTGGAGACAACCAGAAATCGACATGGAATAGATCCTTCCTCGAGTAATTTTGCTGCCTTCGCAAGGCCTAATGCTGAAAATCAATTTTCTGAAGATCAATTACCAGATCCTGCCGCATTGGAGGGATTGCAGGAGGAGGGCCTTCTGTCTGATGAATAAATATTATCTATTATTATTTTTAGTGACTAGAATTGTTTTAAAATTTGTAAGTGATGATTAAGCCAGAGATTGTACCCAAAAGAAAATTACCCCGATATGGATTCCATTTTTATAATGAAAGACTTAATGGAAGAATGGCCATGGTTGGTTTTATTGCGCTTATTCTTACAGAATTCTTTCTAAAACATGGTTTGCTGTTATGGTGAAAATAGTTTTTAAATAAAGACTATTAAATTTGAAAAGTCTTATTGGAAGTAGTATTAAGGATTTAGAAAATGTAGCTTTAGATTATGGGCAGGCTGCTTATAGGGGTCGCCAAATCTATAATTGGATCTATAACTATAAAAATAAGAATAAAAATATTGAACAAATAGAAGTTTTACCTTTAGATTTTAGAAAGAAGTTAAAGGATGAAGGTTTTAAGTTAAGTGAGCTTAGTATTAAAGAAAGAAACTTAGCTAACGATGGTACTTTAAAGTTATTACTTTCTACAGACGATAATGAAAGTATTGAGTGCGTTGGTATACCAACTGAAAAAAGATTAACTGCTTGTCTATCTAGTCAGGTTGGTTGCCCAATGGACTGCAAATTTTGTGCAACTGGTAAGGAAGGTTTGAAGAGATCTTTAAATGCAAGTGAAATTTTAGATCAAATTTTATTTATCGAAAATGAAATGAATAGAAAAGTGACCAATATTGTTTTCATGGGTATGGGTGAGCCCTTATTGAATATTGATGACTTGCTCATATCAATTAGATCTATAAATGAGGATTTTCAGATCAGTCAGAGAAAGATAACTGTAAGCACAGTGGCTGTTCCAAAAATGATAAATAAATTATCAGCAAAGTCTTTCCAAATATTAGGTAATTGTCAATTTACATTAGCAATAAGCTTACATGCTTCAAACCAAAAAACAAGAGAAACGATAATACCTAGTGCAAAAAACTATGAAATAAAAAATATAATCGAAGACTGTAAGAAATTCGTAAGAGATACTGGTCGAAGAGTAAGTTTTGAATATCTAATGCTAAGTGGGGTGAATGACAAATTAGAACATGCTCATGAATTGAGTAATTTGCTGAAAGGTTTTCAATGTCACGTAAATTTAATAGAGTATAACCAAATTGACGATGTTGAATTTAAAAGAACCTCTTTAAAAAATCTTCAATCATTTCAATCTAGACTTATTAAAAATGGCATAGCTGTTAGCTTGAGAAAAAGCAGAGGTCTTGATAAAAATGCTGCATGTGGTCAGCTAAGACAAAATGCAAAAAATAAATGATATTATTTAATAAAAATTTTTTAAAAGTCTCTTAAACAGGTTATTATTGTTTTAATTAAATTTAAATCTTTGGGTTTTATTAAGACAAAAATTTTACCTTTCGCTATCGTTTCACTTTTTGGGATTGCCTTCTTTGCAGTTAGTGCAAGAATTTGGTTACCCGGAGATATGATGTCCCCTGCTCCCATAAATTAATATTTTTAGCTTTTCAAAATGACAAAAAATAAGGATCCTAATAAAGAAAGCTTAGTTGATATTGCTGTTGATCCAGATGTTTTAGCAAGAGAATTAGCCTTGGAAATTGAAATAGATCCTTTAGAACAAATTGATGAAGATTCATTTCCAAAAGGTTTAAACATAACTCAAGAGTGTAATGAGGCATTAAAAATGCTACAAGGTAACAGAGAAGAAAGAATTCAGGGCTTAAGAATATTTTGTGAATATAGAGATTCAAGATCTTTCCCCCTTTTGTTACCATTACTTGACCAACCTTGTCCTGTTGAAAGAATGAGTGTGGTGTATGCTTTAGGACGCAATCCTTGCCCTAGTGCGGTCGAGAAATTGGTCAGTCTTTTGGAGACTGACGATAATGCTTACGTCAGAAGAGCGACTGCATGGAGCTTAGCTAATTATGATAATCAAATTGTGTTGAAGCCATTAATCAATGCTTTGAAGAACGATGTAGCTGCAGTAAGGTTATGGTCATCTAGTTCTTTAGCTGAAATCGGAAATGTTTCTTCGGAAAATGCTCAATTGGCAGCAGAACAACTTTTAATAAGCTTAAAAATAGATAATGAACCAGGTGTAAGAAGTAATTGCATCTGGTCATTATGTAGATTGTACGAAAAATTGAACAATACACTTCAAGAAAGTTTTGTCGATGAATGTACCAAAATAGCTCTTTTCGATAAAGAACCATCCGTTATGGAAGAAGCAAAAACTGCTTTAGATTCGATGGGGATGCAAGGTTTTTATAACTAAATTTCTTAATTTATTTTTATTAGTACATTAATGAAAAAGTTGATTTATTAGATATTCAATATAAAAATTAAAATTAATTAACTTGTACCAACTGAAACAAAAAAATTTCGTTATTCTATATAAAGTAAAAGTACTTAATACTTGAGTTTAATGCCTCAAAAAACATTGAGATTCAAAATTCATCAAGACGGAAGAGTTGAAGAGACTGTCGAGGGATTTATTGGAAATTCATGCATTGAAGCTACAAAAAATCTCGAAGACGCTCTCGGTAAAGTAACAGTTAAGAATAAAACATCTGATGCTTTCATCTCTAATCAACGTGAAAACTTAACACAATCAATTAACGAATCTAATGTCACACTTTAGTACGATTAAAACCCAGCTCAAAGAAGCAGAGCCTTTAGTTAAGGCTTTAAATCATTTCGGTTATAGTATTAATCAAGAAGAAAAGTTTGTTAAAGGATATAAAGGTCAATTCACAGCCGTTGATATAAGTATGCATTTACCGGGTGATACCCAAGTTGGATTTAAATGGGATAAGAATTCTAATTCATATGAATTAGTTACTGATCTTGATCTATGGAAATTTGAGATTCCAGTAGAAAGATTTATCTCAAAAGTTACACAAATGTATGCTTACCAAACAATCATTTCTAAAACGCAAGAAGATGGATATCAAATCGTAGAGCAAAAAAATAAAAATGATGGTTCTATTGAGTTGGTCTTAACCAAGTGGGAAAACTAATGTCAAGATATGGATTTTACGGATCCATTTCATAATACTGAAGAAAATATTGAGATTACAGGCTATGAGCCCGTTTTAGGTGGTAAGTTAGCTGAAAAAGCTGTATGGGTTGATGAATCTAGGTGTATAGGTTGTCAGTACTGTGTTCACGTCGCGTCGAACACTTTCACTGTTGATGAATTTCATGGTAGAAGTCGAGCTATTAGGCAAGATGGAGATAGTTCTAATGTCATACAAGAAGCGATAGAAACATGCCCTGTTGATTGTATTCATTGGGTCAAATTTGAAGAATTGGATGATTTAGAGGATAGTCTCGATAGGGATATGTTTCAAACATTTGGAAAACCACCAAGAATGAATAAGCACTAATATCAAAAAGATGCAATATCGTAGATTTGGTAGAACTAATCTGAAGATTCCTGTTTTATCTTTAGGTGGTATGAGATTCCAAAAAAGTTGGGATCAATTAGATTTTTCTGAGGTTTCATACGAAGAACAAAATAAAGTAGAAAATATATTAAATCTTTCAACACAATATGGTTTAAGTCATGTAGAAACTGCCAAATACTATGGAACTTCTGAGGTGCAATTAGGAATGTGTTTTAAGAATACTAAGAAAATCCCAAATATAATCCAAACAAAGATTCCACCTAATAGTGATCCGGAAATTTTTGAGAGAGATGTATTATCTAGCATTGAAAAATTGAAAGTTAAAAAAATTGATTTGTTAGCAATACATGGTATTAATACTGCTGAACATTTACATCAGGCTATTCGAGATGGAGGTTGCATTGATATTTTGAGGAATTTTCAAAAAGAAAATTTAATTGGATCTATTGGATTTTCAACCCATGGAAAATCTTCACTTATTGAAAAGGCCATATCAACAAACTTATTTGATTATGTAAATTTGCACTGGTATTTCATTAATCAGGAAAATACAAAGGTTATTAATTTAGCCAATAAGCATGATCTTGGGGTTTTCATAATAAGTCCCACTGATAAAGGGGGACATCTTCATACTCCCTCAAGAAAAATGTTGGAATTTTGTAAACCACTTCATCCTATAGTTTTTAATGATCTTTTTTGCTTAAGAAATCAAAATGTCCATACTTTGAGTGTGGGTATTGCAAAAGAGACAGATTTTGCTCTGCATTTAGAAGCTGTCTCGTTGTTATCAGAATCTGAGAAGTATGTGCCAAAGATAATTAACAAATTAAGGCAGGAATCTATTAATTCCTTAGGTTTAGAGTGGCATCAAAATTGGAATAGAAATTTACCAAGTTGGGAATATACGCCGGGAAATATTAATATTCCTGTTCTGATTTGGCTTTCAAATTTAATTGATTGGTTGGGTATGGAAGGATATGCAAGAGCTAGATATCAATTGCTTGGTAATGGAAGCCACTGGTTCCCAGGATTCAA
>MWOR01000158.1 GCA_002025865.1 Prochlorococcus sp. HOT208_60m_813I02
GTTTGTAATTGCTGTCACTGGTTATACAAAACAAGAGGAGATAGCAGGCTTTTTTACTAATACTGCGGAAGAATTTATGGGAAGTCATTCTATAACTGATTCTCATATCTCAACAATTACAGACACCATATTGTTGCTTCAATATGTAGAAATAAAAGGTGAGATGGCACGAGCATTAAATGTTTTTAAAATGCGGGGATCATGGCATGATAAAAGAATAAGAGAATTTATCATTACAAATAGTGGCCCAGAAATAAGGGATTCTTTTTCTAATTTTGAACAAATATTTAGTGGTGCACCTCACAGAGTTGTACCTGATCAAAATGTTCAAAATGTTTTTAGAGGAATAGATAATAATTAGATAATTTCATTAATTTCAGATCCTGGAAGAGAATTAGAATTATTAATAGCTTTTGTCAATAATTCATCTTTATCAGATTGTGCTAAGGCTAAATCAAACCAGAAAGTTGTTCCTACTCCTAGTTCACTTGCCATACGAATCTCCCCACCGTGTTTTTCAATAATTCCCCTTACTATAGATAAACCTAAACCGGTTCCTTGCTCAGTGTGAACAGAATTCTCAACTCTATAAAAACGATCAAATATCTTTTCTTGATCAGCCTGAGATATTCCAGAGCCAGTATCAGCAATCTCAATTCTTACTTTTGGTAGTGGTGAAACTAATTCACATTGGGGGGCTGCATCATTTTTAGTACTTGGAGGGAAAGCAGGACAGGAATCTGGCCAAGTATAAGCTCTTATAATTAAGGAGCTATTTTTTGGACTAAATTTCAATCCATTACCCAGTAAATTATCAAAAACCTGTAAAAGTAAATCAAAATTTCCAAGTATTGGGGGGATAGTCTCCTCTATATCATGAGCTAATGAAACATTTTTTTCTGTAGCATTAAGTCTGTAGTTTCTAAGAGTCTGTTCTATTGCTGGTTTAATGTCCATTTGCTCCAACTGAACAATTTTCCCAGATTCCAATCTTGATAAATCTAATACATCATTTACAAGTCTTGTTAACCTATCAGTTTCTGAATTTGCAATGCCCAAGAATTCTATTTGTTCATCATCAGAAAGCTGATCTTTTAAATCATGTAAGGTTTCTACATAACTTTTTATATTAAAAAGTGGTGTCCTTAATTCGTGCGAAACGTTACTAATAAATCTGTTTTGTGCCGCGTTCAGTTCAACTTCTCTAGTTAAATCTTGTATTGTCACAGCAATTCCTTTTAATTCAACTTTATTAGTATCTAAGACTGATTGCAGGACAATTCTTAAGGTTCTTGCTGGTTCTCCTAAACTGAATCTTAAATCGTCTTTCTCCTTTTCCCTATTTAAAATAGATTCTATATTTGTATGTAAGTCATTTGATAAAATTTCGGGGATTTCATTTAAAAAATGTTTACCTTCTAGAAATCTTCCTTCCCAACGAAATAATCTCTTTGCTGTTGGATTAGTAAGTACAATCTTGCCTTGTGAGTCCAATAATATTGCACCATCAGCCATTGTAGCTATTAATGATTGCTGCTTGATTTGTGCCGCTTTTAGTTCTTCTATATTAGCTTCATCATAATTCTCTAACTGTGTGGCCATTCGGTTAAATCCGTTTAAGAGTTCTCCTAGATCACCTGTCATGGGTAAAGAAATTCTGGATTTAAAATTTCCTCTTGAAATTTCTCTAACACCTCTTACTAATTCTCTTACTGGTCTTGTAATTGTCAGTGCATTAAATACAGCTCCAAGTATTACTAAAACCCAAATAGAGATAAAAACTGCAATGGTTACTTCTCTAGTTAAGGCAGCACTGGCTAGTGCTTTTTTATTAGGGGTAACTCCCAACGCTAAAGTTCCAAGATATTTGCCTTTCCACAACATCGGTACAAATACATCTGTTACTTGACCTTGAGGTGTCGCATGCTGCCTAACCAAGGGGAATTGTGGTCTCTTCTTCAATTCTGAAGGTAGTTTTAATTTTCGAGTGAGTTGAAACTGACTGTCTGAACTTGTTGGGGTTGCACTGATAGGTATTCCAAGTTGAACAATATCTTCAGCATCAGTAAAGAATATATAACGGAGGTTTCGACTTGATCTCCAAAACTTCTCAGCTACATTTGAAATTTCTTTTTTTTGGTTATTAGCTACTAATTCTGTAACATTCCCAGATAACAATAAGCCAAGATCTCGAGCATATCTAGTATCATTCATTCCGACATCTCTTTGGATACTATTCAAGGCAAAAAAAGTTATTCCTGTCATTAGAAGGCTTACGACGAGAGTTGCTATAGCTAACAACTTTGTTCTTAAACTGAATCCACTCCACCAAGCGATGAGTCTATTAATCCAATAGTTAGTATTCATATCTTCATTTTCAGTGATGTTATAGTTTCTATTTTCTGGATTATTGGTATCTACCATAAGCTTAATTCTCTTTAGAAATTTTTTTTCTGACTTGGTAACCTATGTCATTTCTAAAGTAAATACCCTCAAAATGAATTTTTTTTAAATTCTTATATGCTTTTTCAAAAACCATATCGAAGTCTTTATCTTGGCAGACAATACTTAAGACTCTTCCTCCATTAGTTAATAATTTTCCATCTTCACTTAAAGAAGTACCTGAGTCGAAGATTTGACAATCATTTGTGTCAATCTCATCCATATTTATTTGAAAGCCAGTTTTATATTCGTGAGGATAACCTTCGGAGGTAGCTATTACACAACCACTAACTTTATCAGAAGTATTAATTATTTCATCAACAGTTAGGTTTCCCATTGAGCATCTTTCTAAAAGAAATACAAAATTTTGATCCATCAAGGGCATTATTGTTTGGCATTCTGGATCGCCAAATCTACAATTATATTCTATAACTTTGGGCCCAGATTCTGTGATCATTAATCCAAAGTAAATTACACCTCTATAGTCAATATTTCTTTTATTTAGTTCATTTATTGTGGGTTCAATTATCTCTTTGATAATTTCATTAAGATAATCTTCTGTTAATAATGGGGCAGGAGAATAAGCCCCCATGCCTCCTGTATTTGGCCCTTTATCTTTCTCATTAAGTCGTTTGTGATCTTGGGCGGTTGGAAGTAAGGTATATCTCTTTCCATCGCATAAAGCAAAAACTGAAACTTCTGGCCCATGAATTTTTTCTTCTAAAACAACTACATTCCCAGAGTTGCCAAATTTTCCATTAAAAATTGTTTCTGCTGCTTTAAAGCATTCATCTTTTGAATTAGGAATAAAAACACCTTTACCTGAAGCTAGACCATCAGCTTTTACTACAAGTGGAATTGTTGATGAATCAATAATTTTTTTTGCTTCTTCTAGAGAATTGACTTTCCAAAAGTTTGCAGTTGGAATATTTGCCTCTTGCATAAATTCCTTTGCCCAAGATTTACTAAATTCTAATTTTGCTCCATCTTTATTAGGACCAAATACTTTAAAATCTTTTTGGCGAAGAAAATCAGCTAATCCATTTGCTAAAGGTATTTCTGGTCCAATTACAACTAAATCTATCTTAAGAAAATCAAGCTTTTCTAAAAGTTCATTTTTATTATTTATATCAATTTTTATTCTTTCACATTTATTTATTCTTTCTGAACCACCGTTACCAGGTATTAAATAAACTTTTTTAATTAATTCATTTTTTTGAATAGCCCAAGCCAAAGAGTTTTCTCTCCCGCCATTTCCAATAATTAAGATATTTTCTAATCTAATTAAGCTCCTAGAACTTTTTGAATGAATTCCCATATATTGTTTTTAAAGGTTATGAGGTTTCGATGAATAATCAGTTAAAATGAAATAAAATCATTTGAAGTTGATCACTAATAATTATGTTAATTACAAAAAGTACTTTAGTAATCATAATGAGGTTTTAAATTAATGAATAATAAATATGAGTTGATATATGAAGGCAAAGCGAAAAAAGTATTTACTCATGATGATGTAGAAAAAGTAAGAATTGAATTCAAGGATGATGCTACAGCTTTTAATGCATTGAAAAAAGAAAAATTTGAGGGGAAAGGCAAACTTAATTGCTTAATAAGTGCAAGAATTTTTGAGATTCTCATTAAGAAGAATATTCCAACTCATTTTATTGAACTTGAAAATGAAAATACAATGATTGCAAA
>MWOR01000159.1 GCA_002025865.1 Prochlorococcus sp. HOT208_60m_813I02
TTTTAAATTATTGGTTACTTTATTTTTACTTAAATATCCAATGAAGTAAATATTTTTAATATTTAAAGATAAAATTATTCCCACATGGGGTCATTTAATTTTTCATTTTTAAGTGAAGAAGGCACATAAGTATGTAAAGTTTCAATTTTTATAGCCCATTTTTTAGAGTTTCCCTTTAAACTTTCGCTTTCAATTAAGTTTGATAGGGGAATCCTTTTTCTAACTTTAAGAAGTCCTAAACAAGCTTCCCAGGCTTCATTATTTTTATAGATATCTAACCAAAAATCAAAAATATTTTCCAAGATTTCTAGAGGGATATCAAATGGAATCCCCATTGAAGGTCTTGCAATTAAATAATTTTTGTTTCTTAGTTCATTTAATAAATTATTTACGTTTAAATTAATAGCTAAAAGAATATCTTTTGCTGATTCATTACCTATTAATTCTTTTCTATGGCAATCTAAAAGATTTTCATCTTCGAGGATATTTTCATCGCAATTTTTTATTCCTACAATCCAGTACCCTTCTCCATTATTAACTCCACTAGCAAGAAATAGATATTGAGGTGAATTCTCCAAGATTTCAAATTATTATTCCATTTTTAACATTTTTTGCTTGATATGAAAATAATTTAGCTGAGCAATTAACAATATAGACTCCTCATAAAAAAAAATTTGTTGTTATAGTTAAATTTTTAGAAAATGTTTGATTTAAGAGAACTAAAACTAATGTTTTTAGATCCTACTGATTTAATAATTAATAATATAAATAAATATCTTTATAGTAATAAAACGATTAAATTTATTTTTTCTTAGGAAATAATTTTCCTATTCTCTCCTTTTGCATGTACTCCTTTTTATTTCTTATTTTTTTGTCTTCTAAGGATTCTTTATTAGTACTTACAGCATAAATAATATAGAAAATCATGCCAGTAAATATTAATCCTACAAAAATTATGAATATTCCTATAGGTTCACTGGGACTGAATATTTTAAGATCTAAACCTGTATTTAGGGAAATTATCATCAATCAACTTATTCCTTAAATAAATTTTATGGAAATCTAATTGATTTCCTCGTATCCAAAAAATGCGGTATTATCTGAATTTTTATACCCATTAGCGGCTTCTTGTGGGTTTTGACTGTCAATTTTTCTTGCTTTAGCATGAATCATGTTGAATGGGAAAATCACAGCTCCTACAAAAAAATGAAGAATTAAGAAATCTGAAGGTAATCCATTTGTCCAATCAGGAAAAAATAGCAATGTCATCAATGATTCGTACATATTTTAGTCAAATAAACCTCTGACTATTATTACTGAACTTATCGCAATACTTTTAATTATTAATAAATTGAAATTTAATTTGCTTTTAATGTTTATCAGATTTAATTGAAAAGATAATTTTAAATACTATTATATTACTTATAAACTATTGATTAATAGCTGTTGTTGAATTTATTTTTTGTCTTACTTTTATTTATATTTTTTCAATTACAACCTGCAATTGGTTTAGCTTTTGATACGTCCGATCCTAGTGTTAGTTTGCTACAAAATAGGATCTCTAATAATTTCTCTAAAAAATATTGCAATGCTATCCAAAATGGTCTTTCTAAAGATGAAGCAATGAAATCAGCTATTGTAAAAACTGAAAACATTATATCTTTCTCTTACAATCCCCAGAAAAAATGGATTGAGAAAAGCGACTTGGCAAATCAAATTTCATTACAAGTAGTAAATGATTGCGGACGTTCAATTGGATTGATTGGAAATGAGGGGATTAATTATTTTAAATTATATTTTCTAGAAATTTATGAAAAAACTACTCCTGACAAAAATTTTTCAAGATAGATTAGGTTAATGAATAATATTTCAGACAAATTAGTAATGATAATCATATTGATCACTATTCTTTTTGTATTTGGATTGATTTTTTCAGTAAAGTCTCCAGAGAGAAAGGTTATAGATTCACCAATAATGTGGAAAGATGATTATTCTAATATCTCGATTTTTAAAAGAAATAATATAAATTCAGAAAGAATAAGAATAATTTAATAAAAACATTCCTTGCTAAAATAAAGGATCGTATTCAAGGATACACAAAAATATTTTTTCGAATCTCAATCAATTTATCATTCATTGTTTAATTTAAGTATTTCAAAAGAACTGACGCTAGTTTTAAATCATCATTAATCCATGCTCGTATCGCCATAGCTCTTCGAGGATCATAAAAATTTTGTTTTCTGTACCAACTAAGAACTTCTGAATCTGATTTCTTCCCATTACATGACAAACAACATGGCACGCAATTACTTGTACTGCTAATCCCCCCTTTTGACATTGGGTGAAGGTGGTCAAGTGATTCTGAGGGTTTACCGCAATAAATACATTTATAATTAGTAACTTTATTAAGTGTCTCTCTCCAATTTTTATTACTTATCTTGGGACAAAACTGATCAAGGTAAATTGCATCTTGTCTATGCATAAAATTCTTGATAATTTTTTCTGATAATAACAGTTTTTTTTAATTTATGATTGAAAAAGATAAAATAAGGTAAGACTTCTTAAAGCAAAAGCTTCTTATGAAAAGAATAATTTTCACTTATTAATACAAAGGGCAATTTATAGTAAATGCTTTATTTATTAACAATATTATTAGGAAATTTTGATCATTCTTTATTTAAGGGTATTTATATCTTTTTGATATCGTTTTTTTCTAATACGTTCTCAGCGATTTCTGGCGGAGGAGCAGGATTATTACAATTGCCAGCATTAATTTTATCTGGAGTTCCTTATTATCAGGCTCTGGCTAGTCATAAATTCGCAACAGTAGCACTAGGAATTGGGGGCTCCTTAAGAAATTACAAAACTTTAGGTAATGATATAAGTGTTGCTTTGCAAATTTTAATTTTTGGATTACCAGGAGTAATTTTTGGGGCTTCTGTAGTTGAATATATATCAGAAAATTACTTATACTTAATTTTAGGAATAGTATCAATATTATTAGCTTTTTACTCATTACTTAAACCAGATTTAGGTATGTCATCGGGTAATAAAAAGCTTAATTTTGTTAATAAAATTAGATTTTTAATTTTTATTTTTCTTATAGGTATATTAAATGGTTCTATTTCTTCAGGAACTGGATTGCTTGTAACAATTCTACTAATAAAAACTTTTGAAATGGATTTTCTTCGAGCCATAAGTATGACATTTTTTACTGTTGGGATTTTTTGGAATTTTGTCGGAGCAGTATTTTTGGCAAGAATAGGATCGGTTCCATTTAATTTATTGATAGTTTTAATAATTGGTTCCTTTACAGGAGGATTTTTCGGAGCTCACCTGTCAAAATTAAATGGGAATATACTTATCAAGAAAACTTTTATAACGGTTTGTATTTTGGTTGGTATTAGCTTATTAATTAAATCCATAAAAAGCTTTTTATAAAATTATTGGAGGATAGCAGTACATTTTGGTTAAAAATTCTAAAGCAGGTTTATTAGTTAACAAGATAAATTCATTATCAAAGGGGTTAATGAATAACTCTTTTTATCAAGTGATACCTTTGGAGAAAACTTATTTTTAAAAACTAAAAAAAAAGGCCTCACATAAGTGTGGCCAGGTGATGGGGAACTCTATTTTTAAACCAAATTCTTAAAAAATGCAACCCCCTATCTGTAGTGCAAATAACTTAATCCATCTACACTACAGATAGTGTTTTAATGATTTTCTTATTTGTGAATTAATAAATTGTGAAATAATTTTGAAACTTTAAAGTTTATCAATGAAAATTTAATTTCATAATTTCAATTGTTTTTGTCAATTTTACTTGTTAAAAATGTCCTGCACAGTATTATTCGTAAGAACTTCGCTAGTAAAAAGTTTTTTAATGATTGAATTAACTTTACTAACTCTTTTAAATTATGTTGGAGATAATTTCTGTGAGTATAGAAATCTAGGTCATGATAATTATAAATCTTTACTTCTTTCCTATAGTGATGCAAGTAATAAATTTGGGCCATTAGAGGTTAAGAAGGTTATTGAGAAGTCTGAAAATTTTAAAGTTACGGCTGTTGCTATTGCTGCAATTAAGTGCCCTCACCATATAATTAAGTAATGAAGTTTGAATTAAAAACTGAAAAAGAAAATTATTCAAAGTCACTTTTACAATTTTTCGGTATTATTTTTTTTCTTTCTCTAATAATTATCCTTTGTGATGTTGCACTTAAATTAGGAATCATATCTAGAAATCATGAAATTGAATACAATTGTAGGCTTTTATCTGTTGAAAAATCTAAACCTCATTTTAAAAAATTATCTAGTCTTTCTAATCTGAAAAGTAAACAACGAATTTGGGAATTTTGCAGCGAGGTTATTAAATAATATTTAACTAGATGCTGATGAATAGAATTTTATTGCAAATAACCAGAACTTTCTTGAAGTTATAAGAAATACAGTCGCAACAATAACTTCAAGCAATATTTTCCATAATGCAGAAAGTCCTAGAAAAACTTCAGAAGGAATTGTAGTTATAAAAGCAATAGGAATGAAAATACTAAAAAAAATTCGTAAAGAAAATGAAAATGAATTTAGAGGAAATCTTCCAATATAAAGGAATGATCTTAAAACTTCTATTGCATTCCAAGTCTTAACAAACCAAATAGTAGTAGTAGAGATAAAAAACCATAGGCTATATAAAATACAAATCGAGCAACTTATAGTAATCAAGGATAGGGTCAGAAAACTAAAATTTAAATTTATTTGATTTATTCTTATGGAGAAGAACAACAATAAAAATCCAAGCATTATTTCTAAAAATCCAGATGGATTTATTTTTTTTAATGAAATAAAAAATTGACTATCAATAGGTTTTAAAAGTACAAAGTCTAATGTTCCTTCTCTTATATGTTTAACTATTTCTGTAAGATTAGGGTTGAACCATGTATTTGTTATCCCATTCAAAATTGTATAAATAGCTTGGATTATTAGTGCCTCTTCAAATTTCCACCCTCCAATATATCCGCTATTTTGAAAGAAAATAGATAATAGAAAAATACTCCCTACTAAACTTAAAATTGCAGTAATTAAATCAACTAATATGTTTGTCTTATACTCCAATTCAGAAGCTAAAGAAGTATGTAAGAATTTTTTATAAACTTTTAGATATTTTCTTAAATTCATGACCCCATTGCTGTATATTTTTTTGTTCCTTCAGACCAGATTTTTTTAAATAATGGGAAAAGTATAAAAATCCATAGAATTTGCATAATTAACCCTCCACTAATATTTGTTTCATTACCTGAAAGTAAGTTTGCAGGGAAATCAATTAGATATGGAAAAGGAGTCAAATAAATCCAAGATTTAACATATGAGGGAAATGAAACTACTGGTGCTAAAAGACCTGAGAGAAATAAAGTTGGAATAAATAACAATCTTTCTATCGATGATGCTTTCTCTGTCCAGAAACATAGACATGCAACTACTGACTGAATTAAAAATTGAATCAAGAAGGATAAGAAAGTAGATACTATCGATAAGAGTAAAATACCTAAATTTGGTATCCATATACTTTCTGGATTAAAAATAAAAAAGAAAAATGCGATTATTAGTGCGAATGGAAATCTTGTTATTTGTTCTGCAAGATGTTGTGCAAAATATCTGAAGAACGGATTTAAAGGTTGGATTAAATACGGAGATACCTTCCCCATAATAGAATCTTCTTCAAAACTAAATACAACCCAAACTACAGAAAACTGTCTTACAAAAAAAGCACTTAAGAAATACCTAGAGAGCAATGTATCACTAATGTTTATGGATTCATTTAGATTATTATTTGTCCAAATGTTTAACATGAAAAAAGGAATAATCCCTGAAATTGCCCATAATGCAATTTCTACCCTATACTCCAACATGTTTGAATATTGGACTTTTAATAAAGTGAATATTTTCCGGTTAAATAAATTATATATCATAATCTTTTTTGATTAATACCTTCCCAATAACTTCATCAATGGGTGGTTCATTTATAAAAAGGTCTTCAATATCAAAATTATTTAGGATAGTTTTTAGTGAAGAGGTAATAGAGTTGTTTTCAATTATTATGGTGATTTCATTCTTTATTTTATTTTTAACATTAAAACCGCAATTTTCTAATTTAATTGCATCCTCTTCTGATCGACAAACTATTAATATTTCTTTAACAGGAGAAAGTTTTTTTAATAACAGGTCAAGTTTTCCATCATATGATATCGCCCCTTCGTGCACACATATAACTCTCTTGCATAGTGATGTAATATCTTTCATGTAATGACTTGTTAGGCATATCGTTGCATTAGTTTCCTTATTATATTTTTGAAGGAATTTTCTTAAATTTCTCTGCGCATTAATATCTAATCCAAGTGTCGGCTCGTCTAAAAATAGAATATTTGGTTCATGTATCAAAGCTGCTAGTAATTCTGATTTCATACGCTGCCCTAGTGAAAGTTTTCTAACAGGTATGAAAAGCTCTTCATCAATTTCAAGCATTTCCGATAGCTTTTTTATTCTCTTTTTAGCTTCGAACTTATCTATGTCATATATTGATGCATTTAAATAGAATGATTCAATTGGTGGAAGATCCCAAATAAGCTGTTGCTTCTGTCCCATTATTAAGGTGATATTCTTTAGGAAATTTTCTTTTCTCCTGAAAGGTAAATATCCTGAAACCATAATCGAACCTTCACTTGGATAAATTAAGCCACAAAGCATTTTTAATATTGTTGTTTTCCCAGCTCCATTAGCACCTAGAAAACCTACTATTTCTCCTTCTTTAATTTCAAAACTTATATCTTTTATAACTTTTAAACTTTTTGTTTGTCTTCTAAAAAAATGTTTAATTGTTCCTTTTAAGCCTGGTTCTTTGGAAGAGATATCAAATGACTTAGATAAATTTTTTACATCGATAATATTTTGTACCATTTAAATTTTAATTACTGAAATTTAATATTTAAATAAATTTTATTTTAAAAAATTTTTTAACCAATTAAAAAAATATCTTTAAACGATACAACTAGCCAGATAAAAAAGTTAATTGGATTAAGTAACTCGCTTACCTTATTTTTATTTTCATAATTTAATCCTCTTAAAAAATTAAGTATAAAATTACTATTCTCTTGTTTATCATAATTTTTCTTTATTACATTACCATTTTCATCGAGAATATCAATTTCATCCTCAAAAAACCATTGCACTTCTCCATTACATAATTGCAAGACAACTCCAATACCTTTGCCATCAGTTATTCTGAAATCACTTACCTTACCCAATGAAGAAATATTAATAGCATCAATAGTTTCTTTGGTAAGTCTATCCTTAGATAGTTCTAGGTTAACTTGAACAGAATTTCCTATCTTAACCTTATCTAAAATTGACATTTTTAGGTTATTATACTTAGTGATATAGGATTTATGCGATTAATTCAGAATTATTGATTTATTACAATAATTAAGATTTTTTGAAAACAGCTTCAAGGATTCTCTTTATTGAAATTGTTAATACTCTCAAAAAAACAAAAAAAATACCTAACCAACCTAAAATGACAGCTATTGATAACATGCTTGATCCTAAATCACGCTGTAGAAAATTCTGCATATAATTTTTCTAATTTAAATAAATTTTACTCTACTTTATTAAATTACTTATTAAAGATCTAAATGTTCAAAATTCAGATTTTTTTAAATTCTTTTTATTGGCTTGTTTAATAGATATGATTTGCGAGTTAAAATTTAGTTAGACAATTTATTTAATATTTTGGACCTATCTTTAAATTCATACATTGGAATACTTTTTATCATTACTGGGCTAATAGTCAGGGTTGACTTGAAATTCTCTATGCAAAAAGATCTCAAATAATTTTTAATAAACTCTTTTTAGTTAAGAAGTTATAATATTTATTTTTATATTGCTGTAACTACTGCAAATACTAAAAAAGCAGCTGTGAAGCTGCTTCTAAATGGTGGCGGGGGGGAGATTTGAACTTCCGACCTTCGGGTTATGAGCCCGACGAGCTACCAGACTGCTCTACCCCGCGTTATATACATAGCATACATCTGAAAGGGTTATTTTTTCCTATTCTTTAGGATTCTTGGAATTTTACTTTACCTTTAACTTCAAGTCGCACTCCTTCAGGAAAATTAAAAATTTTTTCTTCGATGTCTTGAATTCTTAAGTCAGATATCCACTCTAACTGTTTTAGTAAGTGGAGACTAACAGCATGCTTTGCTCTTTTTGAGCCGTCTTCTACTTTTAAAGCTAATCCTATCCCTTCATTTACTTTACATAGACACTGAATTCCCTCGGCTCCCCCTTTACCAATAACGTTCCCATGAGAAGCTTTAATTATTTCTGTATCAAATTTATTGTTATCACTTATCATTATTGGGTTTATTACCATAGCTCTACTGATTTGTTCTAATTCAGCATTTTCGGAACTACTCAGAAGTGAATATAACCTCGACATTTCTAATAGTTTTAAGTAAAGAGTGGGTGCACCACAATCATCACGTTCTGCGTTTATTTCAGATGACGGGATTTCAAGTAATTCAGAAACAATTCTGAATATTTCTACTTGAAGAGGATGATCCCCCTTTAGGTAACTATCTAATGGCCAATTCATTTTTTTGCATGTAGCTAAAAAAGCAGCATGTTTACCAGAACAATTATGTTCTAATGGACTTGTCTTTGATTTTGGACATTTAAGATTATTAATGTCAATGTCATATTCCCATAAAATTTTGAATGCTTCCCTTGAATGAAGTTTTGATCCACTATGTGACCCGCATGCTAAAGCAATTGATTTTGATTCATTATTGATTTTTGTGGCAGCCCCACTACTAACGAAAGGTATTGCTTGAAAAGGTTTAAGTGCTGACCTTATGAAACTTTTATATTCTGGATTTCCTGCACACATTAAAACCCTCCCTTTTTTATCAGTAATAACAGCATGAATCTTGTGGATAGACTCAATATTTGATCCTCTCATTAAGGTTGCTTGTAAGGGAGGATTGTTAGAAGTATAGAGGTTTTTGAAATTAGAACTCATTTAGAAATTATTATATTGAAAAAACAAAATACCAGACAAAGCTAAGACTGAAATAATAGAAAAAATTTGAATTAAATTTTTTAAAATAGGTTTTACCTCAATTAAAGCAATAAGTGATTCTTTTTCTTTCAAAACTAATGGCTTTTCCCATACTTGACCGTCATACCAACCGGACTCCTCATATTCGACTTTTTCAGATATTAATCTATTAAATATATGATTCCAACCTAGATATAACCTTATTGAAATTAAAAGAGGTATTGATAAGCTACTAAAAAAACTTAATAGAATGTATTTTAAAAGGGACGTTTTGAAATATACACTACCTGAAGAAATAACAAGAAATAGAACAAAAGCACCTACCCAGAATTTTATCAATATAAGAATTAGTGACTTTTTTGTTTTTGGCCAAGAAAAAATTTTAGATTTTGATAATTCTATGAATTCATTTGTGGGTTGCTGCTCTCTAGGGACAGGACATTTAGATTGATTCATAAAATAAAATTATGGAAATAAAAGATTATCTCCATTACTCCAGAATGATTCAAGGTCATAATATTTTCTTATTTCTGGTTGAAAAATATTTACTATTAAATCACCATAATCGAGTAAGGCCCATTTAGCTTCGTTAATCCCTTCTTTTCTTATAGGTTCAACTTTAGCCTTTTCTCTAAGCTCTCCCTCTACAGAGTTAGTTATAGATCTAACCTGTACATCAGATAATCCTTCTGCAATCAAAATCCATTCACTTATAAATGATACTTTGTCAATTTTTATTAGTTTTATATCTCTTGCCTTTTTTTCATCACATGCTTTGGCTGCTATTAAAACCAAATTTTTATTGTCCATAAACATTTTCACTTGAAACTGATTTTTCTGAGCCTTCTTGCTGAGATAATTCTGATCTTGCTTTTTCTGCACTTTTTCTTAAGGCATCTAATCTATCTTCAAAGAAACTTCTTTTTTTCTTTTTTCGTGTCTTTTCTATTAACTCCTTTAATGCTCCTCCAAGACTTTTATAAGCATTTGGAATGCTGTATCCAAATCTGCAAGCAAGATCAATAGCTCTTTCATCTGCATAAATAGCATCTTGAAGCTTTTTTTCAGAATTATTTTTTAAATATAATCTATATCCTGCAAAACTTGATAAACCCAGAGCAAGTAATAAAAGTAACCCATCTTGTACCCATAACTCTCCTATCGCCCCTCCAAGTCCTATGGCTAGAGCTGCCATTTCCCATCCATCTCTTGGGATTGTGTCATTTTGGATTTTCCCAACCTCGTGCCAAAATAGTAAATTTCTATGGTCAATAGCAAAGTTATCCCATTCATCTAAATCTATTTGAATTTCTACTTCGTCACGACCGATTTCCTCTAGTGTTATTAAAGGTGGATCTATAGCCGCTGCAGCTTCAACAAATACCCAACTATCATTCTCTGGAGGCAACAAACTTTTAAGTCGCTGAAGTTCGCTCATAAAAAATTGATTTCTTTCAATACTATAGAAACAAATGTTGCTTTTCAAGTAACTTGATTAACATCTGATGATTTATAAGTAGCATGAGAAAAGTGAAAGTTTTAAATTATGCCTCAAAGAGGTGATCTTAAAAAAATTCT
>MWOR01000016.1 GCA_002025865.1 Prochlorococcus sp. HOT208_60m_813I02
AAAATTATGCAGATAAAATTCAATTTGAGGTATCAAAACCTGAGCCAACCAAATCTTTATTTGTATTAGAAGGCCTAAAGCTTTTTGACCAAATATTTTTTGTTTTTGAAAAAAGTTCATTTTTAGTTATCTTCCAAAAATTTAAAATTTTTTCAATATCGTTTTTAATTTCAATTTCTCCTGGGAAATTGGTATAACGGTTTATTAATCTAGCTAAATTTATATAGTCAAGATCTTCAGGTTTTTTTTTAGTGATAAGGGAATCTATAATGGTCTTGTCTGTTTCATGTAATGGATGAGTTTGCTCGTTACCCATAAATAAATACTGAATCATTTATAAAATTAGCTCACATATTCAAAAATGAAACATTATCTTAATCATATCGGCAAAATAAAATGAAA
>MWOR01000160.1 GCA_002025865.1 Prochlorococcus sp. HOT208_60m_813I02
TCTAGTAAAAATAAGCTTGAAAAAGAATGTGAAAAAGCAAAGCGATATAAAGAGTTAAAGGCAAAACTATTACAAATAATAGAATTAGAGAAAGTTCTTATTTTTGAAAAACAAGTTAAGCATGTTGAATCTATAGAAAAAAAAGAAAGTGAAATTGCAAAAAATAAAATCTTATTTAATAAACAAAAAGAATCTATTAGTAAAGAAATATCAGTTTTAGAAGATGCTTTGAAAATACTTATTGATGAGCTTAAGGAGAAAGGAGAGGATAAATTGATAAAAGTTAATTCTGATATTGGAAGTATTAACTCTAGCTTGAGAGAACTTGATAGGATATCAATTCTGAATAAAGAAGAAGGTATTAAATTACAAAAACAGAGAGATGAAATTTCAATTTCTAAGAGGAATATCGAGTCAGAAAAGATGAGACAAGAAAATTTCGATGATAATTTTTTAAATCAATTGAACTTGCAAATTGATGATCTCACTTTAAAACACAAACTATCCAGAAAAAAACTTTCTGATGCGGCTGGAGAATCTGGAGAATTCTCGAAACAAAGTATCAAATTAAATGCTGAGCTTGAAAATATAAAAAATCAAATTAATCCTTTGGAAATAAAAAAAAGGAAAATTGAAGAAGAAACTATTCAAAATAATATTCAAAAAGATGAGATATTGTCACAGATCGAATCCTTAGACTTAGAAAAGCAGAAACTTCTTCAGGGAAATCAAAGAAAAAAAGAGACATCCGATACAAAGAATAAAAACTTGGCAAGTAATAGCGCAGAAATTAATTCTTTAAAAAATGAAATCGATTTATTAATTAAAACTAAATCAAGGCTAAATAACGAGCAATTAAGGCTTGAAAAGGATTTATCTAGATTCGAAAGCAGGAAGGAAGCTTTAAACGAATCTAGAGGTTCATATGCTCTCAGAATTCTCTTAGAGGCAGGGTTAGAGGGTATACATGGTTATGTGGCTCAACTTGGAGAGGTCAGTGAGAAAAATAGATATGCATTAGAAATTGCTGCTGGAAATAGGTTAGGACAAATTGTTGTTGATAATGATCATATTGCTGCAAAAGCAATTGAAATTCTTAAAAAGAAGAAAGCGGGAAGATTAACTTTTTTACCTTTAAATAGAATTAAAAGTCAAAAAAAGAATTATGCAATTTCAAGATTTGAAAATAACAGGGAGAATGGATTTATTGATAAAGCTATTAATCTAATTACTTTTGATGAAGTTTATTCAGATGTTTTTCGATATGTTTTTGGGGATACTTTGGTTTTTTCAGACTTATCCTCAGCTAGATTATCTACACAAAAAAATAGGTTGGTTACCTTAAGTGGTGAATTATTAGAAGCAAGTGGTGCTATTACAGGAGGCAGTAAGTTAAATAAAGATTTGGCTTATAGGTTTGGAATTAATAATGATATTGATGATTCCAGTCCTATAAAAGAAAGATTATTAGTTATCGAAGAAGCTTTAAAAGAGTCAAATAATGATTTGATACTAAAAAATAATAGACTTAGTATATTAAATTCTAACCGCAGTCAAATAATTGAGGATTGTGCCTCATTTAATAAAGAAATTGAAGTACATCAAGATTCTTTTAAAGCTGTCTCGCAAAGAATTGAGGATTGTAAATCGAGATTAAATAAACTTGATACTGCTAATAATTTATTAGTTAACCAGTTAGGTCATTTAAAAAATCAATTGAAGCCTTATCACGATAAGTTTGATCAACTACAAACTATTCAAAAGGCAAACTATGAAAAAAATCAAAAATCATCACTAATAGCTTTTAATGACGATTTTAATAATCTTGATAAAAAACTTGAATTACTTATTAAAGAGAGAAATACATTACTAGATAAAAAGAATCACTTTGCTTTAAATAAAGAGCGTATCAATAATTCATTAAAAATTAGTTTACTACAAGAAAAAAACTTGCAGGAATCTATCAAACAACTCGCAATTGCTCATAGTGAATGGATAAAAAAAAGAGATCAATTTAAAAAAGAGCTTTCAGATCTCGATAATCAAAAAAATTCTCTAGAGAAGAATTTAGGTTTATTGAGAAGGAAAAGGGATGAATTAAACTCTTCAATTTCAAATAAAAGGCAAGAATATAATAACTATCTGTTAAAGCTTGAATATCTTGAAAGAGATATACAGTCCCTTAAAGAAGAGATGAGGAGCGAGAAAATAAAATTAGAAAATTATAAAAAAGATCTACCTAATCCTTCCCCGCATTTTGGAGAATATGAAGGGAGGAGTCTTGAATCTTTGCAATCAGAAATTTCGATTATAAATACAAAACTAGAAAGCTTAGAACCTGTCAATATGTTGGCTCTTGATGAATTAGAAGAATTAATTGAGAGATTAAATGGTTTGCGAGAAAAATTAGAAATTCTATCTAATGAAAGATCTGAATTATTGCTGAGAATAGAAACTGTATCTACGATGCGTCAAGAAGCTTTTATGCAAGCATTTACAGAAGTTGATAGACATTTTAGAGAAATTTTTGCAAATTTATCTGATGGAGATGGATTTCTTCAACTTGAAAATCCTAATTCTCCATTAGAAGGAGGATTAACTTTAGTGGCTCATCCCAAGGGGAAAAATGTCAGAAGATTAGCGTCTATGTCAGGTGGTGAGAAATCATTAACTGCTTTAAGTTTTTTATTTGCTTTGCAAAAGTATAAGCCTTCACCTTTTTATGCATTAGACGAGGTTGATAGTTTTTTAGATGGTATTAATGTTGAAAGGTTGTCAAAACTAATATCAAATCAGTCATCAAATGCTCAATTTATAGTCGTAAGTCATAGAAGGCCTATGATTAGTGCATCTGAACGAACAATTGGGGTTGCGCAAGCAAGAGGTGCTAATACTCAAGTTCTTGGGTTACCAAATGCTGCATAAACACACTTTTTTAAATTTATACGTCAGAATGATAAAAAGAAATTTATGAGCTTGTCTAACACATCTGCTAATAAGAATCTACCTAACTCTGTTCCTAGTGAACGTTTATGGTTAAGGTCAGAATTAATGGGAACACAAGTGATAACTACTGATACTGGAAGGCGGCTAGGCGTAGTTGGAGAAGTTGTTGTTGATATTGATAGAAGAGAGGTGGTCGCTTTGGGACTAAGAGATAATCCACTTACAAGATTTTTACCAGGTTTGCCAAAATGGATGCCTTTAGAAAGTATAAAGCAAGTTGGAGATGTCATATTAGTTGACTCCCTAGATTCTTTGAGTGAAAGTTTTTCTCCAGAAAGGTATGGGAAGGTAATTAATTGTCAAGTGATTACAGAATCTGGACAACTTCTGGGAAGAGTTCTTGGCTTTTCTTTTGATATTGAGACTGGGGATTTGATATCTCTTGTTATGGGTGCTGTTGGTGTTCCGCTTTTAGGAGAGGGAGTTTTAAGTACTTGGGAAATACCTGTGGAGGAAATTGTAAGTAGTGGAACCGATAGGATTATTGTTTATGAAGGTGCGGAAGAGAAATTGAAGCAACTAAGTAGTGGACTACTTGAGAAACTTGGAGTCGGGGGTTCTTCATGGAATGAAAGGGAAGTAAATGGATACTCAGCAAATCTTGTACCTGTTGAGAATCAGTTACTTTCAGGTTCTGAATCAGAACAGCAAAACAATTTGGTAGAGGAATATGAAGAAGTTGTTGAACAAGATGATTATGAAGATGATTATGAAGATGATTATGAAGATGAACTTGAATATGTTGAAATAAAGGGTTCTGAAGAAGAAATAAATAATAGAAAAAAGCTATACATGGATAATAATGATTCTGATCAGATCCAGAATCAAAATAGTGTTAATCAAATAGATGAAAAAAACAATATTGATTTAAAGCAAAAAAAACAATCAACTACTAATTTAGCTTCGAAAAGACCAATTCAAAATGCAACTGAAACTTTAGATATTGAACCGCTAAATGAACAAAATTTAGTTCAAGATAATAAAAAATCAGAAAAGTTTGAAATTGATGATCCCTGGTAATTGTTAAAGTTTTTTGATTGAATTAACAATTATAGAAGCAAGTTTTTTTGCAGCACCTTTATCGCCTCTTTCTTGGTTTAGATTATCCTTAATGCTTTTTAATTGATCTGTATTTTTTATAAGAAATAATACTTCTCTTGCAATTTTTATTGTCGAAATATTACCTATCCTTTCAGGGACAATCATTCGTTTAGCTTTAATATTTGGCCAAGCAAAAAACTTCTTTTTTTTAAAATAGAAATTTTTAATTATAAAAGTTAGGAATCTATTTATGAATGAAATTTTTCCAAATAATCCAAAAATACCATCCCAAGCGTTCATCATATTTAAATGTTGAGTTGGCAGCACAACTAACATTGGAAGACTAATTGCCGCTAATTCTGCAGTATTTGCTCCTACAGTTGTAATTGCAAGATCACATTCTTTTAATATTTCATAGCAAGGATGTTTCTTGATTAGATAAATCTTTGTTTTTTTTGATGTTTCAATTACATAATCAAAACAAGAGTCTTTGAAGTTTTTAATTGTTTTGATTTTTGATGAGTAATATTTAGCAATTGGATTTTTGTTGCTTTGAAAAAATAAATATTCACTTTTATCAGTAGTTGGTGCAATGGGGATTATAAAATTTATATTTTGATTTTCTTTAGCGATATGATCTGCAACCTCTAAGAAGAAAGGAATTCCAATAGAAAGTTTTGCTTTCTTAGAGCCAGGCAATAATGCAATGTAGTGTTTTTCTTTATTTCTTAGTGATATTTCTCTATTAAGTTTGATATCTGCCATCAAATCGCCAATTACTTTACATTTATATTTATATCTTTTAGGTATTAACTCTTTTACTTTTACATTCATAGCAGCAATTTCATTGGTCCATTGAGGCCATCGTGAAATCCATTCAGCATATGTGATATTTAAATAACCTAATCTTTTAGCTAATAAAATACTCCAAAATTGATCCCCACCAAGGAAAATAACTACCCCTTTTTTTGGCCAATCAGCAAAAGAATGCGGCTTTATTAATAATTTCCAAAAACTTTTGGATTTTGTAATTAATTCGAATTTATTCCATGAATTTGCAACTAAAAATTCTTTACCAGTGGCATTTGGGCAAGGAACAAGGACTAACCTAAGAGTGAAATCTTGTTTATCTTTATCACATAGTGATTTATTTATTTTGTTTAGCTCATCCACTACAGGATTTACCCATGTAGTTAATTCACCAGGACCATTGGAAATTATAACTACTGCAACTGATTCTTTTTTCATTGCAGTTAAATCAGAATACATTAAATGCGGACGGCGAGACTTGAACTCGCAAGGCCTAAGCCACACGCTCCTTAGACGTGCGCGTCTACCAATTCCGCCACGTCCGCAAAGGGTTTTCAGCAGCCGGGGGATGCTTAAGCCCTAAAAATATCATACATTATTGGCCGAATTAAGCATGTACTTCGAAAAGAGTTTTTTTGAATATGATGAATATTTTTTCTATTGCATAAAACAAATATTTATACATATATAACGTTTTAGGTTGTATTGTAAAAAATGTCCTCTGAACACTAAAAAATTTTGTTGAATACTTTGGCAAATAATTTTTTATTTTAAGTCATTTCATTTCTTCAATTTTATTTTCATAATGGTTGAAAAAGTTTTAATTGCTAATCGTGGAGAAATAGCTTTACGAATTGTCAGAAGTTGTAGAGAACTAGGTATTGCAACCGTTGCAGTTTTTAGCACTGTAGATAAAAAAGCATTGCATGTTCAGCTTGCTGATGAGGCGGTTTGCGTAGGAGATTCATTAAGTAATAAGAGTTATTTAAATATTCCAAATATACTTGCTGCTGCTACATCGAGAGGAGTTGATGCTATTCATCCTGGTTATGGATTTCTTGCGGAAAATGATAAATTTGCTGAGATGTGTAATGATCACGGCATAGTTTTTATTGGCCCATCTCCTAAAGCTATTAGATCTATGGGAGATAAATCTACAGCAAAAGAAACTATGGAGGCTGTTGGAGTTCCAACAGTGCCTGGTAGTAAAGGCTTGTTATCGAATGTTGATGAGGCTTATAAATTGGCAGATGATATCGGCTATCCGGTAATTATTAAAGCCACTGCTGGAGGAGGTGGAAGAGGTATGCGGTTGGTTGAAAACTCCGATAATCTAGAAAAAATGTTTAAAGCAGCTCAAGGCGAAGCAGAAGCAGCTTTTGGCAATGATGGTTTATATATGGAGAAATTTATAAAGAAGCCAAGACATGTAGAAATTCAAATTTTGGCCGACAGGTCGGGGAATGTTGTTCATTTAGGAGAGCGAGATTGTTCAGTTCAAAGAAGACATCAGAAGCTACTAGAGGAGTCTCCTAGTCCTGCAATTAATACTGAGCTAAGAAAAAAAATGGGGAACGCAGCTATTGCTGCTGCAAAAAGTATCGGCTACGAAGGGGCGGGGACAGTTGAATTTTTAGTTGATGATGATGATAATTTTTATTTTATGGAGATGAATACTAGGATTCAAGTTGAACATCCTGTGACTGAAATGGTTACAGGAGTTGATTTAATAGCTGAGCAAATTAAAATCGCAAGCGGAGCAAACTTGGAATTTAATCAGGATGATATCCATTTAAACGGTCATGCCATTGAATGTAGAATCAATGCTGAAGATCCTTCTCACAATTTCCGACCATCACCCGGAAAAATAACTGGGTGGCTTCCTCCTGGTGGCCCTGGTGTAAGGGTGGACAGTCATGTCTATACAGGCTATGAAATCCCTCCTTTCTATGACTCATTAATTGGTAAATTAATAGTCTGGGGAAAGGATCGTAATACTGCAATTAAACGTATGAATAGGGCTTTAAATGAATGTGCAGTAACTGGTATTCCTACAACAATTAACTTTCATCTAACCTTACTGAATAAATCTAAATTTAAGCAGGGCAAGATTCATACTAAATATGTAGAAGAAGAATTATTACCAAATTACTGAGAAATAATTAAAAGATTTCTATGAAATCTGTGTATGCAATGCAAGTTTTATAAGCCCTTGCTGACCGACTAATATTTCTCTTAAAAAGCTTATAAATCCGATCCAAATTACGGGTCCAACATCAACGCCTCCAATAGGAGGAATGAGTTTTCTTGTTAAATTAAGAATAGAGCTTGATGGTAGTGAAACTAATAACCATAAACCTTTACTTAAATCAATTTTTGGGTACCAAGTAAGTATTAATCTTATTAGAAAAACTATAGTTAGATATGAAAGAGAAATTCCTAAACTAATATCTAAAATTTGAAGAGAGTTTATAAACAAGGAAATCACAATTATTTAACTCATCTTAATAAATAACTCATTGAAACGTATTTAATTCGTATTATAAATAGAGAATTTAATATTTAAAAAGTGTTTCAAATCTCAAATTTATTACTAGCCGCAGATTTTTCTGCTGAAGTTGCAAATAATTCCGCAGTGGGAATGATAGGCAGTTTTATAGCTGCTGCCTTACTTATCGTTATTCCAGCCACTGCATTTTTGATTTTTGTCAGCCAGAAAGATTCTCTCGATCGTACTTCTACTGGAAGACGCTAGTTTTTATAGAAGTTTTAAGTACACTATATATAGGGGATTTAAGTAACCCTTTAAAAAATAAATTTTTGGAGAAAGAATGTGGTCAATGCTAGTCTCAATTGGGCCAGTATTGTTGGTATAGTTCTCGCGGTATGTGGAGGAGGCCTTTATTTTTTGAGGTCCTTTAAGCCTGCCTTGGCTCGGGATTATGATGTTTTCTTCGCAGCAATTGGACTTTTGTGCGGAGGAATATTATTTTTTCAAGGCTGGAGGTTAGATCCTATCCTTCAGTTTGGTCAGTTTTTATTAGCAGGAACTACAGTTTTTTTCGCATATGAAAGTGTGAGATTGAGGGGAGTTGCTACTGATCAAGCTAGAAGGTCATCTTATTTTGATGATGATCCTATTTCTGATGTTCCAGGAAATTCTAGAGGTAGATATAATGACGATTACGATAGATTTGAAGAATCTGAAAGACCATCTAGAAGATTTAAACCTCAAGAAGATGAATTTGAAGAAGACTATATGGAGGGGAGATCTCGTAGGAGGAATGTTTCAAGAGCTATACCCTCTGCTGCAGCAAGTAGAAGTAGGCCATCTACAAGGGAAATAAGTCAGTTTGAAAATGACGAGCCTACAAGAAGCAGAAGACAGACTTCTGAAGATAGAAGTATGAAACAACCAGAAACAAATAACTTTGGTGAAAGAAGAAATTTATCTCGCAATGAAGTTAGAACAGGGTCGAGACCCAGAATGAATCGTACAGTTTCTAGAAAAGATAATATCTCTCCTCCTGCTGATTCTTCTCCATTAAGAAAGAAACCTACTAGATCCCCTATTAGGCAGCAAACTTCAAAAGCTCAAGTAGAAGATGCTTCATTTAAAGATGCTAATCAAGCTTATTTTTACTAGATTGCAATTCATTTTCTAAAATTTCACATCTTTCTTGTTTTTCGAAAACGTCATTTAATTTTGCATTAGTTTGTTCTATTCTTGTATCAAAAAGTGCGACTCCTGCTAATTCATCAATAAGATTTCTCCTCTCCTTATTATTCATTGATACTATTCTTGTTACATCACCCTGCATAACAACATTGCTGCCCTCAGGATCAACACTGATATCTCTTAGTATTCTCTGTACTTGTTGCAAGGTACATTGTTTTCCATCAGAAGTATAAGTAGAAGCATACGAACCACCTGGCATGAGCCTTAATTTTCTAGAAACTATCCATTCTTTTTGACCTTTATTAAGAGCAATTTCTTCTTCTTCTAGTTCCAAAGGCTGAAACTCCTCTCTGGGAGACCAATCTTGAATATTAAATTTAACCGATACAGATGTTTCTGATGACTTACCCTCTTTAACTTTGGAGTTATTTATTAGATCTGGTAATCTTTCAGCCCTCATACCTCTACTATTGGCTAAACCTAAACAAAATAAAATTCCATCTAAAATATTACTTTTCCCAGAACCGTTAGGACCCGTAACCACCGTAAAACCCTCTTCAAGAGGTATTTTTACATTGCCCCCAAAAGATTTAAAATTTTCAAACTCGACCTGATTGATATGTACCAATCTCAAGTCTCAATAGCTAAATAAGAATAACTAATTTGCAAAAATTCTCAATAGGAATATTACGTTTATTTATAAATAAGTATTAATAACTTTTGCTCAATCTGCAAAAATTACCCGAAATTTCAAACAAACCATAAAGAAGTTTACCATCCAAAATGAATCGATAATTTTCAGAGTCCAAGTCTGTAGAAACGTTTTTAAATATTCCATGATCAATTCTTTTTACAAAACCTCTATTATCAGAAAGTTCATGTTCTATCCTGGATAGCCATATAAGTCTATGATTTGGTTGCTTAGAAATTTCTATAGAAGCTTGATTTAATAAAGGTAGTTTTAAAAATTTCCAAGTTAAACAATCAATTCCATTTTCAACAAGAAAATCATAATGAATACCTTTAAACTTAGCATTATCAACTTCATGTTCTAGCAAAACCCATTTATCCATTGTGTAGTTGATAAATAAATTAGATCTTTTTGCAAAACAAACTTTAGATAAAGATATTTTTCTTAAAGATGGTCCCTTTTATTTAATTACCTGCATCAGGAACAAATCTTAAAGCTATGAATAGCAAACTTCCAGCTCCAGCGATAGCTGCAGCTACTAATCCAAAATCTGTAGGGATTGTGCGAGATGCAAAAATTAATGATGCAAATGTAATATCCATGATGAAATTTTAACTCATTTAATAATTCCAGTAATAGCTTAACAAAAGCTTCTTACAGAACAGAGTAGATAAATAAAATGTAAATAAACTTTTATATGTTTTTATTCTATATAAATCCCACAATTATTTAGAAAAGGGTTCCAAATTAAGAAAATAGGGTCTAATCTTAAAATAAATAAGTTTTAATAATGGAGACTTACCATCCTCCCAAAGAGGTAGGAGATAAAGAAGATAACTCTAATCTTCCTGAAAGAGAGGTTCTCTCGGAAAAATGGTTACTCGAAAAAATTGACAGTTTAATACCTTTAATAAAAGAAAAATGGCCTAACATCGCACAACAAACCCTTGAAGCCACAAAAGGGAGTATTGACGATTTAGTTGAAGTAATAGCAAGCCATAGTGGAACCTCAGCAATTAGAATAAAAAGCCAACTATTTGAAATAATTGATTCAATAAGAGAAAATAATTGGGAAATATCAGAAAAAATTGAGCCTATAGAAAGTCAATTAGAAGAATTATTAGAAGAACTTAACAATACACTTAGACCAAAAATAGAAAGTCCTATAAGAAAAAAACCATTATTATCAATAGCTATTGCGGCTGGTATTGGTTTACTAATAGGAACGCTTCTAAACAGTGGTAGAAAATAATATGGAAAAACCAAAAAATAAAAACTTTGCAAATACCGCCTCCAGAATTTCAGCGATTGCAAGTTCAGTTATGGATTTGCATGTAAGAATAGCTCTTCAAGAAGTAGATAGAGAAAAAAGAAGATTAATTAGTGGTGGAATATTTTTGGCAATTGGCAGCACATTATTATTATTAGTACTAATTTGCATCCATATTATTTTCTACCTTTTTCTAACAAAATATAATAAATGGAATATTGAATATAATTTATTACTCATAATATTTATCGATTTAGTTCTTGCAGGCTTAAGTTTAAAACTTGGAGGAAAATTAGCCAAAGGACCATATCTTCCTCAAACATTAGAGGGTTTAGGCAAGACAACAAAAGCCGTTTTAGGCAAAAAATAAGTTACCTTATTAAATACTTTATCCATCTACAATCTATTCCCCCATTACTAATAGGAATTTTCAATGAAGATTTCATTTTCAAATATTTTGTTAGTTTTGGATTCCCACTTAGCAGCCAAAATTCCCAACCTGAAAAATTATTCTTTAGAAAGATTCCCATTTGTTCATATAAATAGATCAATTCATTTTCATCGCCTAATTTTTTGCCGTATGGAGGATTACATATGATTATCCCAGGTGTGCAACTTAATTGGAGTGCTAAAAAATCATTATTTATAAGCTCAATATAATTTTCTAGTCCAGCTAATGATATGTTTACATTCGCCTGCTCAAAAACCTTTTTATTAATTTCACATCCTATTATTGTTGGCAATTTTTCATAATTTATAATTTTATTTTTTGCCTTATTTTTTTCATTAAGATAAATATCTTTCCTAAAGTCCAACCAATTCTCAAAAAGATATACTCGATCAATATTTATGGGAACTCCGAGGTATTGGTTGACTGCCTCAATTAAAAAAGTTCCCGAGCCGCACATAAAATCTATTAATGGAACTTTGCCATTCCATTGAGTCATATTTATCAATCCAGAAGCTAAATTTTCTTTTAATGGAGCATTTCCAATTGCGGGTCTATAGCCTCTTTTGTGTAAGCTTTCAACGCTGCTTTGAAGACTGAGAATTGCTTTATTATTATTTAAATGCAGATGAATTATAAAATCAGGATTAGCTAGAGAAATATTTGATCTTTTATTCCAAACTGCCTGTTGCAAATCAGTTATAGAATTTTTTACTTCAAGAGCAGTGAAATGAGTATGACTTAAAGAAGATGTTCTCCCAGTCACTTGAACATTAAACGTTTTTTCAAAATGCAACCAATTTAACCAATCAAATGAATCTCTAACCCCCGCATATAAAGATTGCTTGTCATAGCAATTAAAATTTGCAATTTCTCTATAAAAACGAAAAGCTAATCTGGAATAGAAATGAACTCTATAAAAAGTTTCAAAATCACATTCAAAATTAATAAATCTTTTATAAGTATTAATATTAAAGCCGCCTAAATTTGAAATTTCTTCTGCTAAAGATTTCTCTAGTCCGTCCGGAGATGATGCCACTACATTCATATACGATAAAACTTAGTAAAAAAACTATTCAATAACCATTTTGCCTGTCAGAATATAAATGTCCAACTGGACTAGGTGATCTCAACCGATGTTTCGGACAGCGGTTCGATTCCGCTCAACTCCACTATTTGGGGTTGTAATGGTTTCGACGGGGCATAAGGAAGGTGACTGAAGCCGGCTCGGTTAGAGCAAAAACACAAATGCTAACAAAATCGTTAGTTTCTCCCGTCAAACAGCACCAGTTGCTGCTTGATCCTAAAGGAGATGGGGTTATATCAGCCTTATCAACCAAATGATACAAGGAGTCTGGAAGGACTCCACTTTTTTAAATAACTAAGAAGTTGTAATAGATAATTTATGAGTGTGTAAATATTGCTGCAATTACTTGTATTAAAAAGAATTTTTTTAATTTTATAAGTATAAATACTGAGAAGATAAGTTTTAAATTAATTTATCTTATTAAGAAATCCAATCTTGCAAAATGGAATCTAATAAAAAACTAAATGACTTGATAATAAATCTCAAACCAAAAGTTATTAGATTCACTGGTGAAAAATTTCCCAATGAACTATGGAATAGTGGTTGTCAAATCAAAAAAAATAAGAAAATATCTAGCTAAAAATTTAATTAATTACTCGAAAAAGGATTTTTCGGCATTTTTTTTAAACATTTTTTTGAAACTTCCTGAAGTACTTTAAATTCATTTTTTTTTAAATTCCAATTAAATACATTTGATACATCTATAACTTGAGATTTTTTTCGCATTCCAACTAGTGGAATAGTTCCTTGATAACAACACCAATTAATTGCTACTTGCGCTTGGGAAACTGATCTTTGATGCGCAATTCTTTTTAGACACCTCCGCAATTCATATGTTGGTTTTTTATAGTTTTCAAATAAAGAATTACGAATAAAACTTTTTTCTTTATTTTCTTCTTTATCTGGATCAATACAAAGTATTCCAAAGGACAAAGGACTATAAGCAAAGAAATCAATATTATTTTCGTCGCAAATTTTTTTTACCTGATATTGTTTTCCTAAATCGGGAGCAAGCAAAGAAAACTGTATTTGAACACTCTTAAGATGCTGATCTCTTTTTGCTAAGAAATTAATTAATTTCATCAATCTTTTAGGGCCTATATTCGATAAGCCTATTTGAAAATCAAAGCCTTCATCTTTTAAATCGCAAAGATTATTCAACAGCCCTAATTCCTGCCAAGGATTGTATTTTGCAGTTGACCAATGTAATTGCACTATATCTAATTTGTTATTAAGTCTCTCTAAACTTTTCAAAAAAGGTTTATTAAAGCCTCTGTTACCTATTCTCCAGGGATAAGGTGCAAGTTTGGTTGCTACTTGAATTCTTTTTTTCTTTGCTGAAGGAGTATTTAGTAAAAATTTTCCTATCAACAATTCACTTCTGCTCTGAAGATTCCCAGTACCGTAAGAATCTGCAGTATCAATTAGATCGAAACCTCTTCGTAATGCTTCATCATATGTCTCACGTAAATCATCGTCATTTATAGATTGGTAATTCCAGAAAAGCTTATTCCCCCAAGACCAAGTACCTAATCCAATTCTTTTCTTCACTAGCCAATTTAAATAAGGAACTTTATAAGGTTATCTAAAAATATTAACTTCTTTAAAATATTTCAAAAAATAAGTTTTAAAGCATTAAAAATCAATTTCTCTTGACATTAAGAAATTATTCTCCAAAGTAAGAGAAATAAAAATAAAAAATTGTTCATTACCGTTTGCGGACAAAAAGGGGGGGTGGCCAAGACCTGTACAAGTATTCACCTTGCAAGTGTTTGGCATTCTGAAGGTAAAAAAGTTTGCATAGTCGATGCCGACAAGAATAGATCTGCATTAGCATACGCATCAAGAGGCAATCTTCCATTTCCAGTTTTCCCCGTCAGTTCAGCTGCGAAAGCATCAAGATCATCAGAAATTGTAATAACTGATGGCCAGGCTAGCAGTGATCAAGAAGAACTTAAACACTTAGCATATGGTTCAGATTTAGTTATCTTACCTACAACTGCAAAAGCAAGATCAGTAGAATTAACTGTTGAACTAGCTAATTTATTAAGCAACTTAAAAGTTAACCATGCTGTAGTAATAGTAAAAGTTGATTTTAGACAGCAAAAAGCAGCGCAACAAGCCAAAGCAGCTCTAGAAAATTTTGGTTTATATGTTTTTGATACATTTATACCCTTACTTTCAGCATTTGATAAAGCAGAAGCCTCTGGCAACCCTGTATTTGAAGCTGTAGACGATTTAGGTAGATCAGATCCTCGTCGAATGACGGGCTGGTCTGCTTATTGTTCAATTGCCTCACAAATTCCATGCCTGATTTCGAAGCCCTCATCCGACACCAACAACTTAAACAACCAACAACCAATCAGCGCTTAAAAGTAGTTGATTCTCCTAATTTTGAAGAAGAAAAAAACGAAGACGCAATAATTAAACAATCTGGATTATTAGTTAATTTTTTTGGAGGTTTTATAGGCTCTGTAATTGGAACTTTAACAATACTGTTACTCTATATTAATGAATATCTACCATTAGATTTACTAAAACTTAAGTAGTATATTCTGAATTTATTTCAACATATTTTTTAGAAAGATCGCACCCCCAAGCTGTGCCTTTCGATTCGCCAGAATTTAGATTAATTATAATTTTTACAATATCATCTACCAAATATCTACCTTTCATTCTGGACTTAATATAGTCTGCGACTTTTTGTGGATCATATTTATTTAACTGGCCTTTTTCCAAAATGTGGGCGTTTCCTATATACAAGTCAACGTCATTTAGATTAAATTTAACTCCAGAATTACCTGCAGCAGAAATGATTCTTCCCCAATTTGGATCACAACCATGTATAGCAGTTTTTACCAAGGCAGAATTACAAATAGATTTCGCGAGCATAATTGCATCATCTGTATTTTTTGCTCCTTGAACCAAAACTTCTAATAAACAATTTGCTCCCTCTCCATCCCTTGCAATATTTTTTGCCAGGTTCTGACATACAATATCAATTCCTTGTTGGATAATTGGGAAAAACCTTTTTTCAATTTTCTCTCCTGCATTTATTCCAACAAAAGAATCATTTGTGCTTGTCTCTCCATCAACTGATATTGCATTAAAAGATTTTTGAACCGCAATAGCAATCATTTTGTCCCATTCTTCTTTTTGAATACCCGCATCACAGGTTAGAAAAGCAAGCATTGTAGCCATGTTGGGGTAAATCATTCCTGAACCTTTTGCAAATCCTGCTATTTTTATTTTTCTACCTTGAATAATCGTCTCTATTGACACTTTTTTCAAAGTCAAATCAGTAGTTAAAATTGCTTCTGCTGCATTTTCAAAATTATTAACCTTTAAATCACTAACTAAATTCGGTAAATTTTTTACTAAATCATTTATTTGTATTGGAACACCAATTAGACCAGTTGAGCACATTAAAACTTCTTCTTCTTTTATTCCTAAAAGTTCCGCAATCTTTCCTGTAGCAATTTGAAAATGTTGAATGCCAAGATTTCCTGTACATGCATTTGCTTGACCAGAATTAATTAGTATTGCTCTTACAAAACCTGAAGTTGTTTTAATCCTTTCCTCACAAATGTCCACACAAGAAGCTCGAACTATTGATTGGGTAAACATCCCACTAAAAATACTTCCTTCTGGAGCGAGTATTAGTGCTAAATCTTTTTTATTAGAAGCTTTTAAACCAGCAGATATCCCAGCAAAAAGAAACCCCTTGGGTGTTACCGTACTGTCATCAACAAACGACCAATTGGAATCTAACTGGCTCAAACTTTTTGGTATTTTAATTCATACTAACTACTCTTTAATACTAAAGAAACTAAGTAATTAGATTATTATTAATTATATGGATATTCTTCAAAAATTAAAAAACAACCAAAGAAGGATTGGTTTAACAGGAGGTATTGCAAGTGGGAAGACAACCATAACTAATTACATAAGAAAACATAAAAACATACCAATATTAGATGCAGATCATTTTTCAAGAGAATTAATCAAACCAAACACATATGGATATAAGAAAATTTTAGATTATTTTGGAAATAAAATTATTGATAATAAAAGCAATTCAGAAAGGGAAATAAACAGAAAACTTTTAAGGAACATTATTTTTAAACATTCAGCAAGCAAGGAATGGATTGAAAAACTGCTTCACCCCTTAATTAAAGAAAGAATGATAGAAGAATGCATTCAATACAGAAATAATCAAACTATAGTATTGGTTATTCCATTATTGTTTGAAGCAAAATTTGAAGATATTTGCACTGAAATATGGTTAGTTAAATGTCCTAAAGAAATACAAAAAAACAGACTTATCACAAGAGATAAAATTAGCGAAAAAGAAGCATATGAATTGATAAATTTTCAATTAAGTTTTGAAGAAAAAAGAAAATTTTCAGATATTATTTTAGAGAATTCGGATGATCAAAATAAATGGATCAATACGATAAAAGAGCTTCTTTAAGCTTTAGCTATTTAATTTTTCCATAAGAAGTTTATTTGCAAGTTTAGGGTCAGCTTTACCTTTTGTTCTTTTCATAAGTTGACCAACAAAAAAACCAAGTAACTTAGTTTTACCATTTTTAAATGCTTGAACTTCATTTGGATGCTCATTTATAAGTTCATCAATTATTGGTGAAATACTTGAAGAATCAGATATCATTGCCAACCCTTTTTCTTCAACTAATTTTTTCGGGGAAATATTTTTTTGAATAAGTTCAGGTAAAATTTCTTTTGCAATTTTTCCACTAATTATATTTTTTGAAATCATGTTAATCATTTCAGCAAGATTTTCAGGACTAAGCTTTAATTCACTAAAACTTAGTTTGTTTGATTTTAAATAGCCGACAATATCACTTGTTACCCAATTTGAAGCTAGTTTAGCCTCAGCACCATTTGCTACTGTTTCTTCAAAAAAGTTTGCCATGCTTATTTCATCAGAAATTACCCTTGCATCATATGCAGACAACCCAAATTGACTTACGTATTTATATCTTTTCTTTGAAGGTAATTCTGGTAGTTCTTTAAACCATATTTCTTGTTGGGCTTTTGTTATTTCAATTGGACCTAAGTCAGGATCAGGAAAATATCTATAGTCACTGCTACCTTCTTTTAATCTCATACTTTTCGTTAATTGCTTAGCTTCATCCCATAACCTTGTTTCTTGGAAAATTTTTCCTCCATTTTCATAAACTTCTATTTGTCTGGCTATTTCATAATCACAAGCCTTTTGAATTGCAGAAAATGAATTCATATTTTTTATTTCCACTTTGGTACCAAAAGGAGCATTAGGTCCTTTTCTAACTGAAATATTGACATCGCAGCGTAATGAACCCTCTTGCATATTTCCGTCTGATACCCCTAGATATCTAACTGTTCTTCTAATCTCTGAAGCATATTCAGATGCCTCTTTACCTGATCTAATATCTGGTTTACTTACAATCTCACAAAGTGCTATTCCGGCACGATTGTAATCAACTAAAGAATACTTAGAGCCAGCTAATCTATCACTTCCTGAATGGACTAGTTTTCCAGCGTCTTCTTCCATATGTAACCTTTCTATACCAATTTTTTTGATATAAGGTTCTTTGTCCTTTTCAATTATTTCAACCTCTAACCAACCATTTTCAGCTAGTGGCTCATCAAATTGTGAAATTTGATAATTTTTAGGAAGATCAGGATAAAAATATTGTTTTCTATCAAATTTACAATGTTCTGCAACGTTTAAATTTAATGCTAACGAAGTTTTTACAGCATACTCAAGAACAGTCTCATTCAGAACTGGAAGAGTTCCTGGTAACCCACAAACTACAGGATCTATATGGGTATTAGGTGCATCACCAAAAGCTGTTGACGCAGATGTGAATATTTTACTTTTCGTATTAAGCTGTACATGAGTTTCCAAACCAATCACAGCTTCCCAAGATTCCAAATTGTTCATTATTAAAAGTCTCTTTATTAATATTATTGGATATAAAGGAAAAGAGGACCAAAACACAAATAAAAATATTAATTTTTAAATGGCACAAGAAACTAAAAATTCAATATTAATAATTGGAGGTGGACTTTTAGGTTTATCTATTGCTTATGAATTTTCTAGAAATAACTTCAAAGTTTTAGTTTTAAGCAAAAACAGAAATGAATCAGCTGGATTTGTTGCTGCAGGAATGTTAGCTACTCATGCCGAAGGGCTCGAAGATGAATTACTAAAATTTGGCCAAGAAAGTCAAAATCTAATTCCAAAGTGGATTAAAAGTATTGAAAAAGATAGTAATATTAAATGCGGTTTAAAACAATGTGGCATAGTAGTTCCTTTTAAAAACAAAGAAGATCTTGAAGAGTTTCCCACTTATGAATATGGAAAATATTTAAATCACAAAGATCTTCAAACAGAAATCAATGGAATGAATTCTATTTGGAAACATGGTTTACTTTTTGAACAAGATGGTCAAATAGACAACCGAAGAAAACTGATGCGTGCTCTTGAGAGAGCATGCTCCTTGAATGGAGTCGAATTTCAAGAGGGAACAGAAGTAGAGGATTTGACATTCGAAAAAAACAAAATTACAGGTGCAAGAGTTTTATGTGCCACTGGGGAAATAAAAAAAATTAACTGCGAAAAAGCAATTATATGCAGCGGTGCTTGGAGTAAAAAAATTTTTAATAAGATTCCAGTCTTTCCTGTAAAGGGACAAATGCTATCAATACAAGGTCCAGCAAATTTTTTGAAAAGAGTTATTTTTGGTCCAAAAACTTATCTAGTTCCCCGTGATGATGGACTTATCATAGTTGGAGCGACAGTTGAAAATGATTCAAAATTTAATCAGGGTAATACTCCTAATGGAATAAAGCAACTGCAAGAAGGCATTCTCTCCTTATTACCAGAAGCTATTAATTGGCCACAAATGGAACATTGGTGGGGATTTAGACCTTGCACACCAGATCTGAAACCAATAATTGGAAAATCAAAAATTGAAAACCTTTTTATAGCTACAGGACATTACAGAAATGGAGTTTTATTTTCTGCAATAACAAGTGATCTTCTTTTGAAAATAGTTCAAAATAAAAATCTCAACGAAATAGAAAAAAGCTTTTTAGAAAAATTTAGTTTAGATAGATTTGCGATTTAAATTTTAATTTTCAGATCGCCATTTCGAATCAGAAGTTTCCCACTCACATAATTCCTCTTCGTTAAACCATAGATCGATTTCAAATTTTGCTGTATCTTCTCCATCAGAACCATGAATAATATTCCTCCCAATATCAATAGCTAAATCACCTCTAATTGTTCCAGGCTCTGCTTCCAGGGGTTTTGTTGCACCTATTAGTTTTCTAGCACTCAAAATAACTCCTTGGCCTTCCCACACCATTGCTACAACAGGACCACTTGAAATAAAGTCTACTAAATCACCAAAAAAGGGTCTTTCTCTATGTACTCCATAATGATTTTGAGCAAGTTCTTTTGAAGGAATTAATTGCTTTAATCCAACCAATTTAAATCCTTTTTTTTCAAATCTGCTTATAATCTCAGAAATATATCCTCTTTGAACTCCATCCGGTTTAATTGCAATAAAGGTTCTCTCTTGGGTCATTTAGTTAATAATCACTCTATGTATATTCAACTTTTGGGTGGTAACTTGGCAAGTAATCATTAAAATAAAAGATATTGTTTTGAGTTATTTTCAAAAACATTTATTAATTACTAAGACATAAATTGACCAATTTTGAGCCAAAAAAATTAAAAAATATTTGGACTATTGAAGATAGTATTGCGACTTATAACATTGACAAATGGGGAGATAAATATTTTTCTATAAATTCCAAAGGAAATATATCAGTAACCAAAGACATAAAAACTGAAAATAAGATTGATCTTTTTAAGCTTGTCAAAGAACTCAAGAGCAGAGAAATAAATCCTCCATTAATCATAAGATTTAATGATATCTTGAAAGATCGAATTAATGCATTACATGACTCTTTTTTAAAAGCAATAAAAACCTATAAATATAAGAACATTTATCAAGGCGTTTTTCCTGTCAAATGTAATCAACAGAAAAATGTCCTAGAAAAGATAATAGAGTTTGGTAGCCAATGGAATTTTGGTCTAGAAGTAGGAAGTAAATCAGAACTATTAATTGGCCTTGCACTTCTTGAAAACCAAAATTCATTATTAATATGCAACGGATATAAAGATAAAAAATATATTGAGATTGCTACTTTGGCCAGAAAACTCGGCAAAAATCCAATAATAGTTATTGAACAACGAGATGAGGTAAAAAGAATTATTCAAGCAGTTCAAGAACTTAACGCGACTCCATTGATAGGAATTAGAGCAAAGTTATCAAGTAAAAGTAGCGGTAGGTGGGGTAAATCTATTGGAGATAATTCCAAATTTGGATTATCAATCCCAGAAATTATGTTGACAATCAAAGAACTAAAAGAAGCAAATCTTATCAACGAAATGAAATTGCTCCATTTTCATATAGGCAGTCAAATAAGTGATATTGCTGTGATCAAAGACGCATTACAAGAAGCGAGTCAAATATATGTTGAACTATGCAAACTAGGAGCCCCAATGCAATATATCGACGTTGGGGGTGGATTAGGAATAGATTTTGACGGAACTAAAACCTCCTCCAACACTTCTACTAATTATTCTCTCCAAAATTATGCTAACGATGTAATTGCAACTATTAAGGATTCATGTGAATTAAATAATATCAAGCATCCAACCATAATCTCAGAAAGTGGAAGAGCAATAATTAGTCATTGTTCAGTTTTAATTTTTAATGTCTTAGGAACAAGTCATGTCAGTTCCAAACTACAAATTTTTGATAAAAAAAATCAACAATTAATAATTTCAAATTTACTTGATACTTTGTATGAGTTAAAAAAACTTAAAAATAAAAAAATAAATTTATCTCAAATAATTGAACTATGGAATGACGCAAAAAAGTTTAAAGAAGATTGCTTAGTCGCTTTTAGATTAGGATTTTTAAGTTTGGCAGAAAGAGCTTATGCCGAAGAACTTACTTGGGCTTGCGCAAAAGAAATTTCTAATAACCTGAATAATGATGAAATCAATCACCCTGATTTATCTGAAATTACAGAAACTCTTGCATCAACTTATTATGCAAATTTATCTATCTTTAAATCAATTCCTGATAGCTGGGCAATAAATCAGATTTTTCCAATAGTACCAATTCATAGACACTTAGAGGAGCCGTTCTGCAAAGGCAACTTTGCAGATTTAACTTGTGATTCAGATGGGAAACTAAATAATTTTATTGATAATGGAAAAATTAAATCACTACTAAATTTGCATAAGCCACAAGAAGATAAAGATTACCTAATTGGAATTTTTATGACTGGAGCCTATCAAGAAGCATTAGGAAACTTGCACAATTTATTTGGGAGTACCAACGTTGTTCATATAGACATAAATCAAGATAATTCATATAAGGTCAGAAATATTATTAAAGAGGACAGTAAATCTGAAATTTTACAATTATTAGATTACAGTTCAGCTTCTTTGGTTGAATCTATAAGAATTAATACTGAATCAGCAATTGATCAAAAAAAATTAACTATTGAAGAAGCAAGGAAATTAATGGATCAAATCGAAATTAGTCTCAGAAAAAGTAGTTATTTATCAAAATGACTAGCTAATGTTTTTTGCAAATAATCTTTAGCATAATCTAAAGCATCACTTAACTTATCAATATCTTTAGCACCTGCTTGAGCAAAGTTAGGCTTTCCTCCTCCACCTCCCGAACAAATTCTTGCAATCTCATTAATTAATTTACCTGCATGCAATCCTATTTTTACTGCATCATCACCTAAAGAAACAACAAATAACAACTTTCTATTTTCTGGATTTGGTATTCCCCCAAGAATCAATATTGCTTTATTTCCCAAATGAGAAGTTAAATTAAGTGCTGCAGATTGCAAAGAATTCCCATCTAAGCCATCAATCTGATTTACTAAAATTGAAAAAGAATTTACTATTTCTGCGGATGATTTTATAGAAGAGTATTTAAAATATGCAATTTCATCTTTCATTTTTTGTATTTCTTTATTCTTGTTAATAATCTCTGCTTGCATATTATTAACCCTTTCAAAAAGTTGATTAGGATTTGCTTTTAACAAATCACTTAGTTGGTTTACTAATGCATTTCTATCACTGAAATAGTCTAATGCTGATTGGCCTGATAATGCTTCGATTCTTCTGACTCCAGCTGATATTCCTTCCTCACTAATTATTTTGAAAGAACCTAATTCGGATGTAGTTTTAACATGTGTGCCGCCACAAAGTTCCATTGAAACTCCTGGTACAGTAACAACGCGCACTTCATCATCATATTTTTCTCCAAACATGGCGACTGCGCCCTTTTCAAGAGCCTCACTCTTAGACATATTTTTTATTTCTAGGGCATGATTTTCCATAATCCAAGAGTTAACTAAAGTCTCAACCTTAGAAATTTGATCTTTAGAAATAGGATTAGAGGAATTAAAGTCAAATCGTAATTTATTAAAGGCTACTAATGAACCTTTTTGTCCAACACTTTCATTAATAACTGATTTAAGTGCAGATTGTAATAAATGAGTAGCTGTATGATTTGCAGCAGCCTTAGCTCTATTAGAGGAGCAAACATTAGTCTTAACTTTTTGTCCAATATTAATTTTCCTTTTTTGATCGTTCCATGATGTAAAAAAACATTTTTCTTTCGCATGACATTATCAACCAAGACCTCAACATCGTTTGAAAATATCGTTCCAATATCACCAACTTGCCCGCCAGATTCTCCATAAAAAGTTGTCTGATCAAGAACAATTAAAACTTTCTGACCTTCACTTGCTTCCTTAACTAATGTTGAATCCAAGAATATACCCTTTATTTCAGCTTCCGAAAGTAGTGACTTATAACCATTAAAAACAGTTTTGTTAAAAAGATCTATTTCTCGCTCTAATGATCCCTCTAATGTCAAATCAATATTATTTGAAGCAGCTTTAGCTCTCTCTTTTTGTGCATTCATTTCTTTTTCAAAACCCTTTAAATCTACACTGATACTATTTTCTTCTGCAATTTCTACAGTAAGTTCTAGAGGAAATCCATAAGTATCATAAAGTTCAAAAGCTTTAAAACCAGAAATTAATTTCTGCCCTGAAGAAATTATCTCATCTAGCAATTTCTCTCCTCTTTCAAGAGTTTCCCTAAATCTTATTTCTTCAATTTTTATCTCATTCAAAATTAAATCATTATTATTTTTTAAATCAGGATAATTATTTTGCATTAAATTGATCCCGACAGTGGCAATATGAGGTAAAAATTCATTTGTTATTCCTAATAATCTCCCATGTCTGACCATTCTTCTAATAAGCCTTCTTAATATATATCCCCTGCCGAGATTACTTGCTGCTACTCCATCAGAAATTAAATGAATAACAGCTCTTGTATGATCACCAATGATTTTTAAAGAAATTTTGTTTTTATCATCTGAAGAAAAATAATCAATATTTGCAATCTCACAAATTTTTTTAATGATAGGAAAAATTAAATCTGTCTCATAATTATTTTGCTTTTTTTGCAGTATTTGAGCCATCCTTTCAAGGCCCATTCCTGTATCAATATTTTTAGATTTTAAATCTGTCAAATTTCCATTAAGATCACGATTATATTGCATAAAAACAAGATTATAAAATTCAATAAAACGATCTCCATCTTCTAAATCAATATTCTGCAGACCCTTTTCAGGATCAAAATCATAATAAAGTTCTGAACAAGGTCCACATGGACCTGTTTTGCCAGATGACCAAAAATTATCTTCCTCACCTAGTTTCACTATCCTATCTGGATGAATACCAATTTCATCTCTCCAAATTTTTGCAGACTCTTCGTCTTCGTGAAAAACACTTACAATTATATTTTCAACAGAAAGTTGATAAATATTAGTAACTAATTCCCAAGCCCATTGAATAGCTTCTCGTTTAAAATAATCTCCAAAAGAAAAATTACCAAGCATTTCAAAAAAAGTGTGGTGTCTTGCTGTAACTCCAACGTTTTCTATATCATTTGTTCTGATGCATTTTTGGCTAGATGTAGCCCTTTTTGATGGTCTTTCTTTTAAACCTAAAAAAACTGGTTTAAAAGGTAGCATTCCAGCAATTGTGAGCATAACCGTAGGGTCATCTGGTATCAAAGATGCACTTGGAATGATTTTATGTAATTTTTCACTGTAAAATTTTAAAAAAGCATTTCTTATCTCATCTCCAGTAACTATTTTTTTAATTAGTTGAGATGTCATTTATCCAGAAAAAGAAGATTAAAAATTAAAGAAAAGCGTAATTTCGGTTATTTCGCAAAAATAATCACGCGAATTTATATTCTATATAACTAAAGTTAATATATAAAGCTAATTATTCTATGATAGCCTCTGCCCAGACAAGTAATTCTATATTGGCACAAACTAATAACAAGCTGACGGTGCAATCTCAAAACTTTGCTGATGATTCTTGTGCTATAAGATCTTTGGATTGGGATCGCAGTAGATTTGATATTGAATTTGGTTTAAGAAATGGAACTACTTACAATAGTTTTATTATTAGAGGCGAGAAACTAGCAATTATTGATACTAGTCACGCAAAGTTCGAAGAGTTATGGTTTGAAGAATTACTGAAAAAGGTAAATCCGCAAGAAGTAGATTATCTAATTACTAGCCATACAGAACCTGATCATTCTGGTTTAATAGGTAATCTTTTAGAATTAAACCAAAATATCACATTAGTTGGATCAAAATTAGCACTTAAATTTATTGAAGACCAAATACATATCCCCTTTAAACGTCTAGAGGTTAAGAGTGGAGAGTTTTTAAATCTCGGAACTAATCCTAATAGTGGTTTAGAACATAATATTGAATTTATAAGTGCACCAAATTTACATTGGCCAGATACCATATTTTCATATGATCACAGCACAAATGTTCTCTATACATGCGATGCATTTGGACTCCATTATTGTTCTGACGAATTTTTTGACACAGATCAAAAAGAAATATACGATGATTTCCGTTTTTATTACGATTGCCTTATGGGTCCAAACGCTAGAAGCGTTATGCAGGCAATTAAAAGAATAGATAAGCTACCTGAATTAAAAACAATAGCTGTTGGTCATGGGCCTTTGCTGCATAATCAGGTCAATTTTTGGAAAGGAAAATATCTTGAATGGAGTAGTAATAAAAGTAAAGGCAATGATTTTGTGTCAGTCTGCTACATTAGCGACTATGGTTATTGTGATCGACTAAGTCAAGCGATATCTCATGGAATAAGCAAAGCAGATGCTCAGGTTCAGTTAATTGATTTAAGATCTTCTGACCCGCAAGAATTAACAAGTTTAATTGCCGAATCAAAAGCAGTAGTCATTCCCACATGGCCAGTAGACTCAGATAATGGATTAAAAGAATCTCTCGGTACTTTATTTGCAGCACTAAAACCAAAACAATTTACTGCAGTTTATGATGCATTTGGCGGAAATGATGAACCTATAGATTCCTTAGCAAATAAATTAAGGGAACTTGGTCAAAAAGAAGCTTTCTCTCCCTTAAGAGTTAAAAATATTCCAGATCCCATTGTTTATCAACAATTCGAAGAAGCTGGAACTGACTTAGGTCAATTGATCAATAAAAAGAAGAATATTGCCTCTATGAAGAGCCTTGATTCAAATTTAGATAAAGCGTTAGGGAGATTAAGTGGAGGATTATATGTAGTTACAGCGAGCCAAGGCGAAGGTTCTACATTTAGACAAAGTGCAATGGTCGCAAGCTGGGTTAGTCAAGCAAGCTTTTCTCCACCAGGTATTACAGTTGCAGTAGCAAAAGATAGAGCTATTGAATCATATATGCAAGTTGGGAAAGGTTTTGTTGTGAATATTCTGAGAGAAGATAACTATCAAAAAATGTTCAGACATTTTTTAAAAAGATTCGCTCCTGGAGCTGATAGATTTGCAGATGTAGATGTAATTAGCAACATCGCGGAAGGTGGACCAGTTCTCTCAGATTCACTCGCCTTTTTAGATTGCAAAGTTAGTTCCAGACTAGAGACTCCAGACCATTGGATAATTTACGGAGTTGTTGAAAATGGTAATGTTTCTGACTTATCATGTAAGACAGCAGTTCATCACAGAAAAGTTGCTAATCACTATTGATTAGACTTTTCAAATAGAGTTTTGAGACCAATTGATATCACTAAACTCAAATAGCAAATATATTTTTTTAATTTATAAAAGAGCATTTATTTGCCCTCTTCGAGTCGTATGCACCTCGCTGTCCACAAAGTCGATGAAGTGCTGCTTTTGACTCCTAAATTATTGCTACTCCTTCTGAATAGATAATGATAGTCGTGACAACCACAAAGCACTATTACTCGGGTAAAAATACCCTATGAATTTCAAGTAAAAAGGAGGACAATATAGGTGTAGATACAGGAGGTCTTATGAAACTCATTACTCCTTTCACTATTCTCAATCAAAACTTCCATGAAATAGATTTGATTAGAGATGCAATGAAGAATAGAAAATTAGCAAAAGAAAGATTGCATGACGATTATAGGAATAGGAAAATGTATAAATATCATCAATTTGCTTAGATAACCAAGAAGAAATCACGTTCCAGTTGAAAACCCTACATTTAACAACTCATTAATTGTGCTGTTATAGGTATAATCGATTGATAAATAACGGTTTCACATGAACTAAATGTTCTGGTCGATAGTTGAAAATCCGTTGAAAGTCAATATGACATTTCTCCACGACTAATAAGTCACAAATTAAAACTAGAAAATAAATCTTTAAAATGTCAGATATTAATATAGGCTTACTTGCAGAAAATCAAAACTTATCAGAATTTGAAATTAGCGATAATTTTTCTTGTGTAAGATTCTTAGACCAAAATAAAGAAAGATTTGAACTTGAATTTAACCTTGAAAAAGGAACCTCCTTTAACACTTTTTTCATTAGAAGTGATGAGGAACTTTTTATTATTCATCCACCTGAGAAACAATATTTAGATTCATTTAATAAAGTAATTTCTAGGTTTTGTGATCAATTTAAATTAGGTAAAATCAACTTCATTTCTGGTCATATTAATCCCCAAATTATTGAAACTATAAAGAATATAAGTACCCAATTTGAGAACACAACTATTACTTGCTCTAATCCAGGTTATAAACTTATTAGCGAACTTTGGAATCAAAGAAATCCTAACTTAAAAGACTTCATTGAAATTCAATTACCTAAAATAAACATAGTCAAAAAGGAGCAAAATTTAGAATTAGATAACATTTCACTAGAGTTAATTCCTATTCCAACAGCACGTTGGCCTGGAGGTCTGATAATTTATGAAAGTAATCAAGAAATCCTTCTAAGTGAAAAAATTTTTTCTGCTCACATTGCTTCTTCAGATTGGTCTGAAACAAATCGAGTTAGTACAGAAATTGATAGGAAACATTTTTATGATTGCTTAATGGCACCAATGTCTAATCAAGTAATATCAATTACTGAAAAAATTGCAGATTACGATATTAAAACTATTGCACCATTACATGGTCCCGCTATCGAATATAGCTTAAAAAGCTTCTTAAATGACTACATTAGATGGGGTGAAAATCTCTCAACAAATAATCCTAAGATCGCTCTGATATATGCAAGTGCATATGGAAATACAGCCTCAATAGGTGATGCATTGGCTAAAGGGATAAATAGAACTTCTGTCGAAGTTGAAAGTATAAATTGTGAATTTACACCAAATGATGTACTTATAAAATCTATCAAAAACGCTGATGGATATTTAATAGGATCACCAACACTAGGTGGGCATGCCCCAACTCCAATAGTAAGTGCACTAGGAACATTATTATCAGAGGGTAATAGAGATAAGCCAGTGGGAATTTTTGGTAGTTTTGGCTGGAGCGGCGAAGCTATAGATTTACTTGAAACAAAATTAAAAGACGGTGGTTTTAAGTTTAGTTTTGACCCTATTAGGATTAAATTCAGTCCAAATAAACCAAAGATTAAAGAATTAGAAGAAATTGGAACTCACTTTGGAAGAAAAATTATAAAAAAAGCAAAGAAAAAGCCCAGAAAATCTGATACTGGAATGATTACAAGCAAAACGGATCCAAAGCTACAAGCTCTTGGAAGAGTTATTGGTTCACTTTGTGTTCTGACAGCCTCTAAAGGTAAAGATGAGAATAATATTAAAGGAGCCATGCTTGCATCTTGGGTTAGTCAAGCAAGTTTTTCTCCGCCTGGGGTAAGTATTGCAGTAGCAAAAGATAGATCAGTAGAGTCTCTTCTACAAGTAGGAGATTCATTCGCATTAAATATTCTTAGTGAAAAAGATTTTAAAGAACCTTTGAAAAGATTCACAAAGCCCTTTGCACCTGGAGAAGATAGATTTGAAGGAATAAATATTAAATTAACTCCTAATGAACAGATAATAATTCCTGAATCGCTAGCATGGTTAGATGCTTCTGTAAAAGAGAGAATGGAATGTGGAGATCATTGGGTAATTTACGCCGAAGTACTACACGGTAATATACTAAAATCCGATAGTCTAACGGCAGTTCATCACCGCAAAACAGGTGCTAACTATTAAATTGATTTACCTAATTTATGACTGAAACAAAAGATCTAATAATCATTACGGCTAGTTGTGGTAAAAATCTAGAACTTTCTGAAAAATTTCTTGAAAAAAGTAATGAACTGAAAATAAGTACTGAAATTTTAGATCTTACTACTCTTGATATTCCATTATTTAATCCAAGAATTCACAGCAAAGAAAATATTCCAAATGAAATAGAAGAATTAAAAAAAAAGCTTTTCGAGATTGAAAGGTGGGTGATTTGTGCACCTGAATATAATGGATCTATACCTCCCATTCTCTCCAACTTCATAGCATGGCTATCTATTTCGGGAGATGACTTTAGGAATTTATTTAATGGTCAACCTATTGCAATTGCAACATTTTCTGGTGGCATAGGGTTAGAACTACTGACCTCATTACGAATTCAATTAGTGCATTTAGGAAGTCAAGTATTAGGAAGACAACTTTTGTCGTCATATAGTAAACCTATAGATACAAAAACTATTGAAGATATTATTCAAAGACTTTTACAAATGAAAAAATTAAAAACATAAACTTTTAATAGCTAAAAATTAATCTCATTTTTTCTCATTCCAAACTTTTAAAATTTCCCTTGCCATTGGCAGGGCGTGAACAGATCCACCACCAGGAGTATTCTGTGCAAAAGCAACTACAAGTAATTCGCTATTTTCAGAGGGTGTAAAGCAAACGAACCAAGCATGATCTGAGCCACCTTCACCGTCTTCAGCAGTTCCTGTTTTACCTGAAACTGGAGGTAAATTTGAAACTCCATAATTAATTGATACTCCTGTGCCAGACTCTACTACTTTCCGGAGACCACTTTTTATCAATTGAATATTTTGTGGTTCAAAATCAATTGGAATACGTTTTTTATCTAAAAGACTTTCTTCATCTTTTTTAGTCAAATGTGGAGTAACTAAATAACCTCCATTTGCAATAGCAGCATAAGCTCTAGCTATTTGAATAGGAGTAACTTGAACAACAAATTGTCCAATAGACATACTCGCAATATCTTCTGGGACCCATGGAGTTCTTCCTGGTTGCCCCCATCCTCTGCCTTGTTTAGCCCACTCACTACTTGCTACTAATCCTTTATTTTCTTGTTCAGAAATTTCAATTCCAGATAAAGAATTAAAACCAAGTTTTCTAGAAACCTTATGAATTTCATCAACTCCTGAACCATATCCGACTTGATAAAAAAATGTATTACTCGAAACTCTTAAAGCATCTTCATAACCTATTACTCCAAAACCTAAATCATTGTGTTCCCTGAAACATTGGCTTCCATAAGTGATACATGGTTTCGTATCTAACATGGTTTCTCTGGGAAATTTTCCACTTTCCAACCCAGCTAAAGCCGTTACAATTTTCCAGACGCTACCTGGATCGTAGGCATTTAATGCTCTATTAAATAAAGGTTTTGCAGGAGAATTAAAAAGTTTATTATATTCTTCCTCAGGTTTAAAATCCTTTGAGAAAAAATTTAAATCAAATGTAGGTTTACTTGCCATTGCTCTTATTGCACCATCTCTTGGATCCATTACTATTATGGCTCCAGCTTTTTTATCTTTAAGAACTTCCTCAGCAACTAATTGCAAATTAAGATCGATTGTTAGTTCAATATCATTACCTTGTACTGGAGGTTTTATACCCAATGATTTTTGAAATTTTCCTATTGAATTCACTTCAACCATTTCTCCACCCCATTCACCTCTTACATAATCTTCATAAACATATTCAATTCCAGTTCTACCGATTAAGTCATTTAATTTATAACCATCCTTAGATAAGGATTTATATTCTAATTCAGTAATTGGCTGAGTATACCCAATTACATGGGCAGCAAGAGATTTATAAGGATAATTTCTAATTAATTTGGTAGCTATTTCAAAACTAATTAAATTAGCTTCATTCTCCTTAAATTTTATTAATTGATCTACATTTAAATCCTCAAGAATAATTACTGAAAGTTTCTGATTATTAAGACCATCAGAGTATTTTTTTTGAATTACATTACTATCAATATTTAACAAGTTAGAAATACTTGATTTATGTTTTTTCCAATTGCTTTTGTTAACAGATTGAGGCTTTATTATTAAAGAATATTTAACTCTACTATCTGCTAAAACATAACCATTTTTATCAAGTATTCTTCCACGAATTGGCTGTGAAGCAATAAGTCTGATCCTATTCTCATCTGACATCTTCTTAAAAGATTCATAATTTAAAAGTTGTAAAAAAATTAACCTAAATAGTATTAATAAAAAGGAAACAGAAGAAAAAATAAGTAAGACTAGAGGTTGTCTTTTTAATGAAAAAAGGTTTTTATTGGGACTTGTTTTTATCAAAAATATAAAATTTATTTAAATATTATTTTTTCCAATAAAGCAATAGTTGATTTTATTT
>MWOR01000161.1 GCA_002025865.1 Prochlorococcus sp. HOT208_60m_813I02
CCATAATAATCACCTGCATTGTCTCCTTCAATAAAATTCCCTAATTGGTTCCAGTCATTATTTGAATATTGAAAAATGCTTACACTGCCGCTGTCAGTCCCAGCATAGTCATCGCCAACAGCCCCAATAGCTACAATTTGTCCATCATCTGAGAGACTCACAGAATAGCCCGAATAATCACCTGCATTGTCGCCATCAATAGTTGAACCTAATTGTGACCAAAAATGATTTGAATATTGAAAAATGCTTACACTGCCGCTGTCAGTCCCAGCATAATCATCGCCAATAGCTCCAATAGCAACAATGGTTCCATCATTAGAGAGACTTGTTGAATAGCCAATAAAATCTAAATATGCTCCCTCATAAATATTTAATCCTAACTGTTCCCAAGACATATTTTGTTAGAAGTATTTCTAAAAATTTTCAATATTCTATATCCAAGTATCTGTTTTTTGAAAATATAAATTTGTGAAAGTTAGTAATTTATGTGGCAAGGTTTTGCAAGACACAGCAGATAATCGCTATATAATCGCTAAGTCTTATATTTCTTACAATAGGCAATAAAAAAGAGAGTCTGGGAAACTCTCTTGTATGACTTGGTTTTTAAATGGTCGGGGCGACAGGATTCGAACCTGCGACCTAGTGCTCCCAAAGCACCCGCGCTACCAAGCTGCGCCACGCCCCGCTCATAAGATCTTAATTCATAACAGTCATCTATAAAAGAGCAAATTGATAAATACTTTGTAAAAAATCTTTTTTGAGGCTAAATAATGCGTTTAATCGCTATTTTGTAGCTAAGTGTTGCTAAGCTTTGTAGCTAATTTTGGTCCTAATTTAGTTCATCTAGCCTCAAGACATAAGCACCCGCTCTTTATCATTATTTAAATAAAGAGACTAATTTAACTTAAAATGCTAGGAGATAATTTTTTATTATTTAACAAATAGTTTTAATTAGCACTAATTAATTCCAAGCTCTACTCCTAGCTCTATTTTCTAAACAATATCGTTAATAACATCTGCATGTCCTTGTCCAGTCAAGTAATTTTCCATTTGAACTTTACTTTGATAGTTTGCATATTGTATATTTCCATCAGCATGCATTAATGCTCTTAAATATGCAGTTCCATCATTAGTTTTCCAATAAACTTCTTGAAAACCATCATTGTCATAATCACCAGAAGTTTTGACAGTCAAGTTATCTATAAGCAAATCATTTTGGAATCTGCGTTGACTATCGTGAGCACTTCCTTGAACAACTTCACCAGAAGTGACGAGTGGATCTATATAAATTCCTACAACTCTTGTCGTCCCTCCTTCACCATATTTTGAAAGGTCAATTGTTCCTGTATATGATTCTACAGAAGCAGTAACCCAGCGACCGGATATTTTATTGGTAAAAATTGCCTCATTAATTCCATCTTTATTTACATCTATTAGCCCCTGATATTTATAAGCACTTTTTAATTCATCTGAAGAAGTTTCTTTGCTCGCATGTAAATTACCATCAAAGTCTTTTATATCTTCAATCAAAAATTCAGTACCAATAGTCAAATAGCTATTTATATCTACAGAGGGCGAAACGATTTTTTTATCAATTAATTCTGTTGAAGAAACAGGATTAATAAGTTGATCAAAAACTCTTAAAAAATTAGTTCCTTCTACGCTCCCACCTATTTGAATATATTTGGGATAAACCTTAGGAGCTATGAAATAAGATTTACTACCGTCGGGTGCTTTTACGAGATATTCATCTTCCGGATAGTCAGAATTCCCAAGTTTATAAGATCCATACTTCCCTGAGGGCTCTTCAACTATAAAACTGTGAACCCATCCATCATTTAATGAAAATTCGTTTGCAAAATAATATTGTGGTTCAGATGAAATGTGGGTTTCCCAAATAAGTATTCCTCTTTCATTGATTACTTCGGCATATACGTTAAATAGAGTATCTTCAACTCCTAAAAAGTTTTTCTTATCAGTCTCCCATCCAACAAGATCATCTAAATAACCCTCTACCTCTATAGCGTAACTCCACAAATCAATAGTTCTATCTTGATAGATAGCGGAAATCTTACCGCCGTCGTATATTAATGAAGTATTGCCCTCTGATTCTATTGGCATAGCCCCTATTTACATAGAATAGACTTTTCTGAAGCAAAACATCTCTCTAAGACATTTGTGAGCTTTAAATAAAAATATAATATTTAAGAAACTTTTTTAGTTAATTTTAATATTTTGAAGATATCAAGTAATGCAAGGTATAGCAAAATCTCACTCAAAGCTCGCTCAGTCTTATTCCCGATTTCGTGAGAACCCAATCGGGGCGACAGGATTCGAACCTGCGACCTAGTGCTCCCAAAGCACTCGATCTATCATTTGAGTTATTCAACAAAATCAAGCTATGACTAGGTTGTAACCAAGTGAGTGGAACGAGTTTAAGTCTCAATATTGTACAAGGTATATACTTTTATATACAAGACATATAGTCTTAGCTCCCCCTACAGCTCCCCCCTGAGCGACCTAGTGCCCAATGTTAACTAGGTCGGCGATAAAGTTTTTTCTGGTCTTAATCAAAACCACAACGCCTAGATCTCATGACGACCCCTTTTGGATCTCGATACAACTATCTTCCTGAAAGCTGGGATGATGAAAACCACATTGATCTAACAAATGGAGTAAATGATAGTTTAGTAATAAATACAGATAAGAATATAAGATCTTTATATTACTTCGATGTTGAAGAAGATAATATAGTGCTTGATCCTTTTATTAATTATCAGGATTTAGCTGTTGTAAGTGGAGGTGGGGAAGTATATATATACGAAATTCCTAAAGCAGAACAAGCATTCTTTTCAGAATTTTCCTCTTACAATGAATATTATCAAAAACATATTGAAAATTTTACAAGTCCTCAAAATTATTATTTGCTACAACTTATTGAAATAACCAGACGTCCGCAAGTAATAAAAGAAACAAATGTTCGACTTGCATTGAATTATACAAACGTTAACAGCACAGATATAATTAATATGATTTCACCTGAGTTAAAAGATTCAACTATACATTGGGATGATTTCTTTGATTTTCAATCATTATGGTCGAGTTTTTCTCCTAGAGTTGATGTATATTTTTTAGGTAGTTCAGATATTGATAATATTTCTATTTCTAGAGGTATTGATAATTCAACAATCCTTAATAGCCAAGAGTTAGAACTTGGAAGAGTTTATTATCTCACTAAAATAAAAGATTACGATGGAAATCTTCATGGAAGTGCTCCATTAAGTGTACAAAGTCAATATAAGTTTCAAGGAAGTATTGATTTAAATAAAGATGGTACAAAAGAAAAGATTTTTACAAATAAAGATAGTGGAAGATGGGCTTCAATTGGTTATGACCCCAATACAGGATTAACTAATTTTGAGGAACATGGAGAAGGAGGAATTACCCGAGTCGTTGGGATCTATATCGATCCACTCGTAACTTCTGGAGAAGTCGAACAATTTGGACCACATGATAGTCAACGTCGTTTTCAAAACGACTTAGAAATAGATAACTTAAGTGTTAAAACTGCAGGTGATTATGACAATAATGGTATTAATGAGGTTTATTGGAAAACAAATGATGGAACTGCATATTTAAGAGCGTTAATGCATGATGATGGAAATATTAGATATGCAAATTATCAAAGCGAAGAACAGATGAGCGAATATTTAACTGCTCAGGGACATGAAAGTGTAATTCCGGAAATTGTTTAATGATTGAAACGATTACTTTCTGTATATTAAATACTAATTAATAAGCACAATTTAGATCAAAGTACATCCTGTGAGCTCCCCCTACAGCTCCCCTTTCTCAATTTGAGACATAAACATAAAAAAAGAGAGTTTGGGAAACTCTCTAGTATAACTTGGTTTTTAAGAGTCGGGGCGACAGGATTCGAACCTGCGACCTAGTGCTCCCAAAGCACTAAGTCCCCTCTAGTGAGACTAAGGTATTTAAGCTATAACTAAAGTCATACTCTGAATAAGACTGCACGAGACTGCACACTTTTGCATTTAAAGGTTGTAATTCCACGGATTTCCGTAGAAAATAGGACAGCACTAGGTTGTTTTATGTCTGCAACAGAAAGTTGGGTTAAAGAGTTTAGATACGCTATTAAGAGCAAGATTGGTTCTGGTTGGCAAGTTTCGAACGATAGAGGAAATATGCGTCTTTTAGTAGGAAATAAGAAAGAAGGATTCTCATCAATAAACCTTCCTTTTGCATGGCAGAAAGATCAATGGCCAGATGCTTTTGACTTTATAAGGATTGGTGCGGAAGCATATATGGAAAGCAATAAGAAATTACCTTTAAAAACTGCTTTTAAATTAACTAAGCAAACTTCTACAGAAATCCAACTTGATTGGAAAGGAGCTTTGGTTAATTACAGAAAAGCAAACTCCTTCGCTATTGGAGAAGCTACTTGGAAGAAAAAGCACTTGCCTGTTTTAGAAGGAGTTATGGAATATATGAATCGAACCAAGCACAAACCAGAAAATGCAAAGACTTTATATAAGAAAGTTCTTAATGAATATAAGCATGGCCAATATAAGCAATTAGTTGGTTGGAAATTTGGTACTCAAATGAGAAGGCACATGAGAATTTCTCTTAATAAGTTTCTAAATTATTGCGTTAGGGAGGAAGACTTCCCATCTTATTGGCTTCCTCCAGAACTTTCTATAGAAGAAAGGTTGAGCAATAACCAAGTCAAAACAAACAAGAGAATAGGTTATCCATTAACTGATTTCCAAATCAATAGATTGATTGAAGCTTTCCCAGATAATGAGCAAGCACAAAAATGGAAGTTTGCTGTCCAACTTTGTGCGGTATTTGGTCTAAGACCAGAAGAGCTTAGACATTTGGTAATAAGAAACAAACATAGTAATAAACCAGAACTTTGGTGTACTTATCAGAAGCAAAATTCTAGGGTTAGAGAAAGACAATTATTAGGTTTAAAGGTTCTAGATTTAGATGGAACTTCTTTTGATTGGTCAGAAGGGTTAATTGGAAGGTTAGCAGCGGGAGAAAAAATTACCAGAAATACCAAAAGGAAAAGGAGGGCAGAATCTTGGTCAGTATTTAAGAAGAAGAAGTGTTAGTGGCTGTTGGGAAGTTTTATGCCATGAAGCTCAATCAGAAGGTCTTGAGTTAACTCCATATAGTTTCCGTCATAGATATGCTTATGTTGCTCACACTAGACCGCAAGATGATGGAACTATGAGATCACTAACTCAAATTGCGGAAGCAATGGGGCATGACCCAGATACAAACTTGAAATCTTACGCTAGATTCCAAAATAAAAATCTAACCAAAGTATTTGATAGGGTCGGATAATGAGCACTTATCTAGAAGAAAGAATTAATTGGTATGACGAGAATTATCGTAATGGTAATGCTCTAATTTCTGATGCCCAATTCGATCAGCTAGAAAACAACTTAAAAAGAGTTAGTCCTAATTGTGATTACTTCACTAATAAGAAAGCTCCTCCACTTCCTTTTTTTATCTAATAGAAGATTCTTTTACTGAATCTTGTAACTTACTTTCTACTCTTTTCACTTTAATTATTCTCACTTACCTTTAAGTCCTAGTTGAAAAACTTTCTTAATCCATCGATCTCGAGTATTTGGTTTGGAGCCTTTTACCGGAGAAAATTCAGTTACCTTTACAGGCTTTACTCCACAGAATCCAAGCGTCGCTTTCTTCAACTGATTCACGCTAGGGGCATTATAAATCCAATGGTACAAGAAAGTTGGGGTATCCATAGTGGCTATAATACGCGCTGATTTTCCTTCAAGATATCCATCCCATCCCATCCCGCCAAGCTTCGATTCGTTGTAATCAAAAACAATGGAAGGGAGAAAAGTTCTATCAATAAATCCTTTTAGAAGTGCTGGTAAACTGCCCCACCAAACAGGATGAAACCAAACCATGTGCTCACATGCTTTAATTTCATCAATAGCCATAAGCAGATCTGGTTCTAGATTAATGCGCTTCTTATAACCAAACTTAAGATTAGGATTAAATTCCATATCTCTTATGATTATAGTTCTTATGTCGTATCCACTTTGAAGTGCACCTCGCTTGTTAGCATCTACTAAAGAACTGGTAAGTCTGTCGCTATCAGGATGTGCATCAATTAATAAAATTTTTCTCATTTCATACTTATTAAAAAGTTTCATGAGGTTTCCTAGTAAGGATTCATTATTGGAGATAATACAAGATTAATTGAATTGAATTAAGAAATATTTAAAAATAACAAAAGTTTTTTTTTAATTAACTTATAAGGCAATTTTATTAAGTGGAAGTTAAAAATATTTTTGATTAAATTAATTAAAAAAATCTGAATGTTAATTAATTATAAAAAAAATTTTAGCTACGTAACTTTATTTACTAATGCTAATCAAAATTTATACTTTACTTAAATTCAATTTAAACCTAGAGAACAATTTTTAAATTAGTTATCACTTTTATCTTGTGGCTGATTTTAATGATGTTGTTTCAAGAAGAAAATTTTTGCAAGGTTCATTTGCTTTAGGCTCTGGAGCATTTATTGCTGCGACAATTGGTCCTGCGAAAGCAACTAGTTTCTTAAGTGGTTTTAATGGTATAAGTTTTAATCCTGTGCCAGCTAATGGTAAAGATACAATTACTCTTCCAAAGGGATTTAGTTGGCATAAAGTTGCATCATGGGGTGATCCATTATGGAGCGGAGTGGATGATTTTGATCAAATAACACGAGGAACAGGAGAATCTCAGGAAGGGTCTTTTGGGGATAATAATGATGGCATGAGCCTCTTTGATATTGAGGGGAAATCAATTCTTGCAGTCAATAATGAATATTGCAATAGGAAAATAATTTATGGAAATAGAGCTAGCGGATTACCAGAAACATCTGATGATGTACGCAAAGGAATTGCTTCGCATGGAGTTTCTATTTTTGAAATAGAAAAGAAATTAGGAAAATGGAAAATAAAAAAAGATTCACTTTACAACAGAAAAATTACAGGTGATACCAAAATAGCTTTAGATGGACCAGCAGCTGGGTTCTATTTAATGAAAACTGATGAGGATCTAACCGGAAAAGTTGCAAAAGGTACTTTTAATAATTGTGGGAACGGCAGAACTCCATGGGGAACTTATCTAGCTTGCGAGGAAAATTTTCATGGTTACTTTTCTTCACCTTCCAATCCATCCGCCACTATTCCCCCAGAACAAGCAAGATATGGTCTAAAGACAAAAGACAAAGGTTACAACTGGGTTATGAATCAAGATAGATTTGATTTAGTTAAGAATCCAAACGAAGTTAATAGGCACGGATACATAACTGAAATTGACCCTTCAAAGCCACAATCAATGCCAAGGAAACATACTGCAATGGGTAGGTTTAAGCATGAGAATTGTGAAGTATCTATTTCTAAAAATGGACAAGTTGTTGCTTATATGGGAGATGATGAACGAGGTGAGCATCTATATAAGTTCGTATCCAAAGGAAAATATAAAAAAGGTGCTTCTTCTAACTACGATTTATTAACTGAGGGAGAGTTATTTGTTGCTGTTTTTAATGATGATGGAACAGGTAAATGGATAAATTTAAAAGAATCTGGAATGAGTGAGCCTGAAATCGCAATTTTTACACGACTCGCAGCTACTAAAGTTGGAGCTACAACTATGGATAGACCTGAGTGGGTCGCTGTTAATCCCAAAAAAGTAGAAGCATACTGTGCCTTAACCAATAACAAAAATAGAGGAGTTAAAGATAATCAACCAATTAACGCAGTAAATCCAAGAGAAAATAATCCTTACGGACAGATAGTTAGATGGACACCTAGCAATTCAGATCATGCATCAGTAGATTTCAAATGGGATCTTTTTGTAATGGCTGGAAATCCTGAAACAGCAGAAGGATTATACAAAGGTTCAGAAAATATAAACAAAGATAATATGTTTAATTCGCCTGATGGGATCGCCTTTGACTCTAAAGGCAATCTGTGGATTCAGACAGATGGTAAATATAGTAATTCTGGAAAATTTGCAGGAATGGGAAATAATCAAATGCTTTGTGCAAATCCAAGGACAGGAGAAATTAGTAGATTTCTTGTTGGTCCTAAGGAATGTGAAATTACTGGCATAACTTGGAGTTCGGATAAGAAGACAATGTTTGTAGGTGTACAACATCCTGGAGAAAAAAATCCAGATAGTTGTCATTTCCCTGATGGAGGTAATAGCGTTCCAAGGTCTACAGTTATTGCCATCACAAGAAATAATGGAAGAGCAATTGGATAATGTATAAAAACAAAAAAATTAGGCTGAAAACATGAATATATTTGGTGTTGGAATTCCAGAAATTGCTGTAATTTTTGTTTTAGCTCTTTTAATATTTGGACCTAAAAAACTACCAGAACTAGGACGTTCAATTGGAAAAACATTGAAAAGCTTGCAACAAGCTTCTGGAGAGTTTCAAAAGGAAATTGAGAAGGCAGTTAAAGAAACTGACGAAGAAGTAATAAATGATGGTTCTGAAAACCTTGCAAAAAAGAGTTTAATAACTTCTAGTATTGATGAGGATGATGAGGATGATGAGGATGATGAGGATGATGAGGATGATTAATAATCAAGTAGTTTTTTTAGATCTAGTCCCCCCAGAAAAATGTTTTTTATTGAGTGTAGGTAAAAAATATTAAAAAGTAGTTCTTAAGTGAAAGGATTTCAAATAGAAATTTTATCTAGAGGTAAAATATTTTGGACCATGATTGTGTCATGATAGTCTTCATTATCTAATGTTTTGTAAAATCTCCTAGATTGAGGTGATTTAAGAGAATCATTATAATTTTTGATTAATACCGAATCATCCAAAAGAGATATATTCTCTCCTTTAAAACTTTCTTCATAAGAATATTTGATATGCCCTATCTCTTTTTCTTGATTAGAGCTTTTGGGTGAAGTTGAATTTTTTGAAGTCATTATCTTATTATTCTTTTTTATTTAATGTCTTCAATATTCAAGGCGTAAAAATATAGAAGACATTTAAAATTTAAAATTATTAGATTAAGAAGTTATTAAGCAGAAAATAAATTTGTTTAAAAAACTTCTAAATTTCTAAACTAAATATTTTTCTAATAGTCAAAGTTTATTTAATAAGAATTTAATTCAAAGTTAACAATAGAGACCTATAAGATAAACATGAACAAAAATCAACTTATTAACTTCATTACATTTTCAATTCTTGAAAGTAAAAGAGTTGAAGACAGATTATGTAGAAAAGAAATTCATAGCTATCTTACCCAACTAAATAAAAAACAATTAAAAGCAATTACAAGTGAATTTATCATTTAAAAAAAATATGAAAAAGCTACTGGCTGTATTTATTTTTATTCTTACTTCTTGCAGTACAAAAGATGAATTATCCATTACCCAAGAAGAATTATCCATTACAAAAGATGAAATTTCGATTACGAAAGGTAAATCATCCATTAATGATGAAAAAAAATTATTTTATGTAACTAAAGAAACGGCTGTTCGTCTTTGTGGAGGTAAATCCAGAATAATTGAAAGTAAAAATGAAGAAATAATCAAAATAGAAGTAAAGGATTTTTCAAATGTTGAAAAAGAAAAATTTGTTCAATTTACTCTTGTTGAGACAGATAGAAAAGGTGGTAAATATAAAATTGTTAATTGTTATCCAAATAAAGATCCGAAAAAATCGGTCATTAAAACAATCATGACTAATTACAGGTTAAATTAGTCTTGAGTCAACTAGATCAAATGAAAATATTTAAATGAGATTTAAAGCTGCTTTAAACTAAATAATCTATAAAGAAAGAGTAGAAATATTTTTTCATATGCATCCAAGCAAAGTAATCAAAGATCCAAAAATTAATGATACTTATTACGATCCAGATGTTGATAAGCTTTATCAATACGTAAAAATTGGTGACTTTCCGCCAGAATGGGTAGTGACAAATATAGATGAAGATGACGATTATTATTATGCTTCGATGGGATATTAGTTTTAATATCTATTATTAAATTCAATAAATTTGTCTCTTTAAAATTATGTGTGAGGAAGATTAAAGAGACAATCTAAATTTAGATAAAAGGGTTTAAGGGAAAATTAAAAAGGAAATAAGATTTAATGAAAAAAATAATAATTCAATGTAAATTAATTATGAAATAATTACATCAAATAAATTTGATTATATAAAATTAATTTGTTGGGTTTTCAAATGACTATTAAAGATCATAAAAGTTTGCAGGGCTCAAAGATTCTTCTTGTAGAGGATGATAAGAGTATTAGGCTGACAGTTAGTGAATCATTGAAAGGCGAAGGTTTTGAAGTTTTAACTTTTAAAGACGGTTTAAGTGCTTCAGATTTTATTGGCGAAAATACTAAAAATGATGTTGACCTTATAATTCTCGATTTAATGTTACCAGGGTTAAATGGATTAGAGTTATGCAGAAAAATAAGAAATGAAGAAAATTATACGCCCATATTAATTTTGAGTGCCAAAGATAATGAATCAGACCGGGTTCTTGGATTAGAGGTTGGTGCTGATGATTATTTAACAAAACCTTTTGGTTTAAATGAATTAATTGCCAGATCAAGAGCATTAATAAGAAGATCTAAACGTAATAAAAAATATATAGAAAAGACGCAATCTATCATCGAGTTTAATCATATAAAAATGTTTTTAGAAGAATGCAGAGTAACTTCTTTTGATAGGGAAATAACTTTATCTCCAAAAGAATTTAAATTATTAGAGTTATTTATGAAAAGTCCAAAAAGAGTATGGTCAAGGGATTTAATTCTGGAAAAAATATGGGAAATTGACTTTATTGGTGATACTAAAACAGTAGATGTTCATGTTAGATGGCTTAGAGAGAAATTAGAAGAAGATCCCTCAGCTCCAAAACTTCTGAAAACTGTAAGAGGTTTTGGATATAAGTTTGGATGAGAATGAAAACACTACAACAGGTATTAACTTTCTTTTATGAGAAATGGAAAACCAAGGTTAAAGGATTTTCAAAAAATAATAAAAATATTGAATTAACTAAAAATAAGAACCAACAAATTTTTGATTTTCCATTTGATAAAGTTAAACCACAGCAACTTTTATCTTGGTTAGATTATTCATCTCAAGGATGGATTATTTTGTCATCTGATCTAACAATAAAATTTATCAATCAGAAAGGTTTATCTCTCATTAAGTTTATTAAATATAAGGATGTTATTGGAAAAGCAATTAATGATATTAATGAGCTTGAAGTACTAAGAAATAAGATTTTATATTCAAGAAAAAAAGATTTCCCAATCAGCCTAGATTGCACTATTTCGGGGGAACCCATTTCTGTAAATATTGTTAGAGCAAGGAAAAAAAATTATTTAATATTGTTGGAGAGTAAATTATCAATTGAATCCATAAAAAAAAGACAGAATCAATTAATCAACGATGTGTCTCATGAACTGAAAACACCTCTTACATCTCTTATTTTGATAGGCGAAAGACTGGAATCAGTAGTATCAAAGAAAGATAGATATCTCGTTAAAAGACTTAAGAAAGAATCTAAAAGATTAAGAAAAATGGTTGAAGAAACTTTAGAACTTTCTAAGCTAGAAAGTAGCGAGGCTTTTAATAAAAATAAAAAAATATCTATTTCAGATTTAGTGATGGAATCTTGGCAAACCTTAAAACCACTTGCAGAAAAAAAAGATATAAAAATAAATCTACTGATACCAACAAAATATTTTATATCTGCAGATATTGAAAATTTAAAAAGAGCTTTTATAAATATTTTGGATAATGCTATTCGTTATTCCCCAGCTAATGAAGAAATTCAAATTGAAATTTTTAAAAGAGATAGCTCGGTTGTTATGAGAGTTAGGGATAAAGGTATTGGATTAGAGGAAAATGAATTTAATGATATTTTTTCTCGTTTTTATAGAGGTGATCCATCAAGGACTAAATTCAAGAAAAGTGGAAGTGGTTTAGGTCTTTCAATAACAAAAAAAATAATCAATAACAATAAAGGTTTTATAAAGGCTTTTAATCATAAGGATGGTGGAGCAATTTTTGAAACTATCTTTCCATGTCTCGATAAAGATTTATAGGGAAAATTTAAAAAATATTAGGACATGATTTTTCTGCAATAAATTTTTTTAAATTCAAAACCCCTTCTCTTGTAAAAAGAATGCTTCCTTCTTTGGAGTCATCTGCCCAATAAGAATCTCTTTTGCCAATAGCTAACCAAAGCCTATCAGGTAATGTTGGCATGTACATACTCTCGAAAGCTGATGTTCCAATGTCATTTTCTTCTTTCATATCTTTGCATGCTTCTATCATTAGTTTGGGTCGATTTAAATAATGCCTGACACTCTGCCAATAATATTTTGTTTCAGCTTTAACTGGGGCGATGAATAAAATAATAAATATTAGGTATTTCATGATTTAACTTTTTTAATTATAAGAACTGCAAAAAAAGCCACCTTATGTAAAAGGTGACTTTCATTAGTAGTTTTAACTAAATTTTTCCAATATTTAGGAAAAGAGTTTCACCAGTTGATTTCTTTCCAGTCCCGTCGTTGTCAGTTGAAATCCATGCTTGCCCGTCGCTTGTTATTGCTAAGCCTTCAACCTTTTCAAGGATAAAACCACCCGTAGATTGCATTACTGGTTTTAGATCAGTAACTAACTCTTTTTCAACTAAAGGATAAAGTCTGGGAGGAATATTAGTCTGAAGACCTTCGAAAATAACATCATCTAAATCTACTTTATATATAGCTTTCAATTTTGCTTTCTTCCCATAGAAACTATCTCTTTCGATTACATAAAGTGCCCCGTCATGGTAAGTCAATTCTGAAATGCCAACGCCGCCTTTTTTGATCCTATCTAATTGATAATTTACGGCCCCCCACTGTTTGGTTTTTAAATTATAGGAGAGGATCTTAGTAGTATTGAAAGCATCATCACCCCAAGGCTTCTGTTGAGCAATATAAAGAATATCCCCATTTCTTGTTATACCTTCAAAACCAGGGTTTTTAGCATAATTAAGATAGGAAGGTGGTGGAGTTATCTTCTCTAAAATTTCACCATCTGAGCTTACATGGTAGATTGCAGGAGGATGTTCATCTAGCTTTTTCTTAATTCCTTCAGTAGAAATATAGAATCCACCATTACCATCAGTTGTAATACCCTCTTGATCCATAAATAATGCGGTCTTACCATCTAGCTTTATATCTATAGCTCTTTCTAATAGTGCTGGGGAAGATGAAGGATCAATAACGTAAATTCTTGGCTGAGTTTTAAAAGTCCCATCATTTACAGCATAAATTTTACCGTCATCACCAGCCACCATTCCACTTATCGCACCCCAAGATACAAATTCAAGGCCATTTTCATTTGTTAAATGTGGGTATGAAGCAGGAGCATCTTGTAGTTGATAAATAGTCACATGAGAAGATAAACCAGGTTCTTTTTTGTTGTAGTCTTTTTCATTTGCTGAGGCAATTAATCCCCTCTCTGGAATTGCGACAAATCCCTCTGGTCCAATGCCTGATGGAAGTAATTGAGTAAGCAAAGGTTGATTTAGTTCTGTGATATCGTAAACAGCTACTATCCCAGCTCGTTCAGCACCAACAAATAAATAAGGCGTTCCATTAATTTTTGAATATGTAACTGACTCAGGTTCTACTCCCTTTTTAGCTGCTCTCCCATCTTGGAAATGACCTATTTGTGCAATTGCTCTTTCTAGTCTATTTGCATCTTCATAAACTACTGTTCCATCTTTTTTAAAAATAGTCCAGGATCTTGAACCACCTCTTTTTGCCTGATTTGGATCAATATGCTTGTAATCGCCTTCATTTGCTGTTGCAAAATGGTCATTATCAATCCAAGTAAGACCATCGGGTTCTCTTCTTACATTCTTTAGTTTGCTTTTAAATTTATGTGCTCCATCTTTCTTTGTATCCATTCCTGCCATTTGTTTTACAACTCCTGCCGAGAAATGTGATATTACATTTCCATCTTTATCAATTACTGCAAGATGGTTGTTTTCTTGAAGAGAGACAACTGTTTCACCAAGATCATTAATAGCAACGAATTCTGGTTCGGGATCGCTAGGAGCTATTTCAGATAATCCTGATAAATCAACTTTTTTTATTGAATTGCATTGTATTTTTCCTCTTTTGTTTAACTTCACAAGAGAAACATAACCTGGAGGATTAATTTGTTTACCTTCCTCATCTAATTGAGGGATAAATCCATTTTTATATTCTTCATCCCTCTCATTTTCTATAGCGACAGCTAGAAATGTTCCGTCTGGTGAAACAAAAACGCTATCAGGCTGCCCACCTAAATCACATTCTTTTACTGCTTTTCTTGTTTCTAAATTATATTGAACTAATGCTCCTGAAGGATTTGTATAACTTTCAGATGTATTCGAACCTATATAAGCATTGTTTCCAAGTGCTGCAATTCCAGTTGGTTCTGCTTCCAGTTCAACAACTCCCAATGCTTTAGGTTTTGCAGGGTCTGAGATATCAACTAAACCTACTACTCCTAGATCGCTATCTGTATACATCAAAGTCTTACCATCTTCTGATGCTGTAACAACTTCTGAAGAAGTTTTGGTTGTAGATTTTGATCCTTTTGGTAAATTATCACTTACATTAAAAGAAGAAATTCTGTTGAAGTTTTTTTCATTTGCCCAATATTTTGTATTCCAATTTGCAAATCCGCTACTTGTAGAGGAGGCGACGATTGCAAGTAATGCTGAAAAACTTGCAGCAGCTAATGTTTTTTTCATTTAGTGCATGAGGAATTACATATTCATGCTCCCTTTAAAAAGTTAAGAAAAAAAAATAGATTTATTAAGAACAATTTAAGGTTTATAAAAAGGTAAGCAAAAAAAGGACCTCCTAATTGGAGGTCCTTTTAATGTGGTTAATTTCGTTAGAACTTGAAACCAATTTCTGCACCGATACCAGTAGTATCATCTCCACCATTGGCTCCTTCAACTATAAATGCAAAAGGAGTAAAACTCATACCATCATTAAATTTGTAGGTATAAGAAAGATCATAGGCATATAACTCCTCTGCTCCATCGGTTATTGCACCGTTGGTACCCATACCTATTGTGATCTCACCAGGGCCAAGATCAGAACTTAGTCCAACTGCGAATTGAGTTGTATCATTTCCTGTATCTGGGTCCCCAAATTCGTATCCACCACTAATTGTTCTTAATAAATCTA
>MWOR01000162.1 GCA_002025865.1 Prochlorococcus sp. HOT208_60m_813I02
TTCATTATCATCTCTTTCTCCGGTTGGTTTAGGTCTTATATCATTAATTACTGCTGTAGTTGCTTCAAGTTCAGGGTATGAAGTTCCATCTATTATTTCAATTCGATTAGAAACATCCTCTCCTAAACGAATTTGATTAATGCTGCTATTAAATCTTTCATCATGGGCGCGTAAGGCATTTAAAATTTGCCAAACAACCTCATATCGGTCATTGTCATTCAATGCTTTTTCGGCAGATACTCCAGGTGCAACTGTTATTGGAAGGATCACATACCCAAGTTTTTTATCTTCTGATTTACGCATTACGCGACCAACGGACTGCACTACATCAATTTGACTTCTTCTAGGGTGAAGGAACATTATTGCATCTAATGAAGGAACATCAACTCCCTCTGAAAGGCATCTTGCATTGGTAAGCACACGGCAAATATTGTCTTCAGTTTCATCTTTCAACCAATCAAGTTTCTCATTCCTCTGCTCTGCATTAAATGTTCCATCTACATGGAATAGTTCAACTTTCAAATTCGTTTTATTCTCTTCAGATATATTTTCATTTTTTATATATTCTTCAACAACAGAGGAAAATGAGGAAGAAAATAACTCAGAAGTCCTTATGTTTTGACAAAATGCCAATGCTTTCTTCATCGGTTTTTTATCTTCGTCAATCGTATTTAAATTTGTTGTTTGTATACCAATTTTGGCAAGTGCTTTATAACAACCCACCATTTTCGTAGCATCATCTAGTTCTAATTCTGAACCTTCAGACAAACTTTGTTGAACCCTGTTGCAAACAAGTTGTTCATCCATCATAAGAACTACTACTTTGTAATCTGTAAGTAAATTATTTTCAACTGCCCAACCAAAACTTCTGTAAAAAAGAGTTTTACCAAAGATGTTTTCATCATCCATTGATGCAAGATTTACTTCACCTTCTTCTTCTCTACGTTTTGCAATTTCTCCATAAATTCGAGGCGTAGCAGTCATATACAAGCGCTTTTTACCTCTAATACTCTCATTTTTATGAATTCTTACGAAGTTTGATTCGTCATCTCCAACGAGGTTTGCTCCTGTTGTGCGATGTGCTTCATCACAAATGATTAGATCAAATTCTTTAAGACCAAATTCATTTTGAGATTTAGAAATTACATCAATAGATTGATAAGTAGAAAAGATTACTTTCATTTTCGACTCATCAGCATTTTTAATTTTTTCTGATAGTTTGTATGCGTCTGTGGTCGCTGGAAAAGCAAGATCGTTTAAATTGATCTTAATTTGATCATCTGATGTTTTCTTCTTTCCAACTTTCTGATCAGAGCATGCTGAAAATGCTAAAAAGTCTTCATTTGCATCGTTTTTCCATTCTCTAACTGTTTGAGACATCAGTGCAAGTGATGGAACCATATAAAGAACCATTTTCCCTGATCCTCCTAGTTCTTCAGCAATCTTTAAACTTGTAAACGTCTTCCCAGTTCCGCATGCCATTATCATTTTTCCTCTATCTTCTTTTTCTAAACCTTCTTTAACATCCTTCAATGCTTGAATTTGATGATCTCTCAGTTCTTTCTTCTTTACTAAATTTATTGATCCATTTTCGATGTAAGAAGACCAATCTATGCGACTTTGATCAATTTCTGAAAACTGTATCCTAATATATTCCTTAGTTAAATTATCAAAAACTTTTTGTGCATTTTTGCCAATAGGTTGAAAAGAAGTATCAATAAGAACCAATCTAGTGAAATCTGATGTTGAAGAGGCAGAAATAAATGAATCGAGATCTGCCTTAGATATTGAATGATCAGGTTGATAAAACTTACACTGAATTGCACAATACCCCTCTTCCTCTCTTAATTTGGCAACTAAATCAATACCAATATCATTATTTGAGTATTCTTTTCTTTGTTTTGCCCAGTCCGAGAAATGCCATACTTGACTATATTGTTGAGTTTGAGTTGCATCATTTTCAAAAAATAATTTTGCTAATTTTTCAAAAGCAAATCCCATTTCTGTATCATTTTTTGCTTCTGCTCTAATTCTTGAAAGCGTTCTTTGAAGTGAAGACACAATGATTTATTAAAAATCTGAGGATCTTTTTAATCATTTTAACCTATCTATTTTGAGTGTCATTTCACAACATGGTAACCATGACAATACTAATTCGGAGTATTCTTTCAAATGTCTTATCTAATTAATGGTTACATTTGAAGTTAAATTTGTTATTTTTCTAGGTGAAGAGAGAAAGTTAAATCATGATTACTAATAAAAGATCCCAAGAGTTATTAATGCGCGCTACTACTGGCAAATCATTAGATAAAGACGCTACAGAAGAAGAAAAGAAATTCTACGAAAAATGCAAACATTACTATGAAGTCATGCACGAAACTGCCAAAAAACATGGCATAAAGAATCCAATTTTAGAAATACCAATGGAAGTAGATTTTTAGAGAGATAATGCAACCACCACTGACTTCTGAAGAATTAGCAGAAATGTATCCTGACCTTGAACCTTTGCAAAGGGATGAACTAGAAGTTTGGCACAGAGGGTGGATTACAAAATTGATGACCGGAGATGCAACATCAGAGGAATACAATGCTGCGATACCTCCACATCCAGATCCTCATCATCCTGATGATTAACTTTGATATTATTAAATAACTTTTTAGTTAAGTGAGATAAAACATTTGGTGAATAAAAAAATAGTTAGTGTAAAGTTAGTGTAATTCACTAATATTTAATCAAATAGGGGTTCAAGAGTATTCAAACCAAGTCATTAGAGACTTGTTCGAAAATCGCCCGGGGAGTTTATACATTCCAAAAAGTTATCCAAAGTCATCCTGTTAGGGTGACTTTTTTATTTCTTTGACCTTTTTTTGTCAAATAGTGTTTAGCCGAAGATGAAAACAAGAACATTTAATATACTTTTTAGAACAGTATATAGAACATTAAAAATAATTAGATAATATTTGTTAATAAATATTTTTAAATTTAAAAAATGTTTTTTAATAACAGTAATTAGAACGTATATAAAATTCTATACAAAGTGAAAAATTAAGCTCCTTGATTTATTTTCATTTTTTTAAATTTAGACATATTTTCTTTTATATAATTTGAATTACTACTCCATTCAGGAAATTTTAGTCATCCCACATATCCTTTTTCTCTTGCTCTAAATTATTCCTTTCAAGTAATTCTATTCTTTGCTTCTGGGAATCTATTTCTGTTTCAATTACGTTTTTATCGTCAATATATTTTGTTTGTATTTCTAAAATATTAATTTCAAATTGTTCGCCAAAAAAATCTGACATTTCTCTCCATGCTTCCATTTCCTCTTCTTTGCCAATAGTATCGTTTATCTGATGTGAAATAATTTCTAATACATATTGTTTAAGTTCTTGATGACTCATCGATTCAACTTTTTTTTGAATGTAAAGCTCTTTCAG
>MWOR01000163.1 GCA_002025865.1 Prochlorococcus sp. HOT208_60m_813I02
AAGTAACCAATAATTTAAAAATGAATAAACAATATTCTTTTAGTATCGATCAAATGAACGGGATAGTTGAGGATACATACGCCAAGATAATAAATGAATGTGAAAATTTAAAAAAAAATACTAATTGTCCAAATGAGCAAGTATTAGCACTTTTAAGTGTAATTGCTTCAAATTACGCTACTAAAACAGAAAAAAACGAAAATTAAGATGATAAGTTATTTTACTTGGAGAGAATTTGATGAGAGCGTAGAACAAATAGCTAATAAATGTAGGTTTAAGGAGTTTTCTGGAATATATGGAGTTCCTCGTGGTGGATTATGTCTTGCAGTAGCACTAAGCCATAAATTAAAAATTGAATTAATTTCAAAACCACTAAAAAATTCACTAATAGTAGATGATATTTATGAAACTGGTCTTACATTATCGAGCTTCAAGGATATTGAAGGAGCAATGTTTTTTGTATTATTTAGTAAAATCAAACCTACATGGTGGAATACAGTATCTATATCTAAAAAAAGCCAATGGATAGTTTTCCCTTGGGAAAATACTTTAACTTCAAAAAGTGACCGCGAAGATTACATCAAAAAAAGAGGTTTGCGTTGAGTAAGAAATTATATTTGGCAAATCCATATGGATTTTCAAAGCAAACTAAAACACTTTTAAATGAATTTATTGAAATCTTCAATGATTTAAATATAGAAGTATTTGAACCTTTTGAGAGAGCAAAACCTTTGACACAACAAAAAAGTCAATGGGCATATGAAGTTGCAAATAGTAATTTCCATGATTTAAAAGAATGTGATTGTATTTTTGCGATTGTTAATGGAAATCCTCCAGATGAAGGGGTAATGATTGAATTGGGTATCGCAATTGCTCTAAAAAAGAAAATCTTTTTATTCAGGGATGATTTTAGAAATTGTTCTGATAGCGATCAATATCCATTAAATCTAATGTTGTTTCTTGGCCTGCCAAAAGATAATTGGGAAAAATATTATTTTGAATCATTAGATGATATTAAAAGTAATAAAAAAAGATTTAAGGAGTGGGCAAAAAATTAGCCAAATAAACCATTAACCCTCAATAAGAAGTTTTGAGTTTAAATGTTTCTGTTTGGGTGCTAGAATAAGATTTATTTAGAAAAATTTTGACACAAGTTACAGTTGGAGAGAACGAGGGTATTGAGTCAGCCCTTAGAAGATTTAAGAGACAAGTATCTAAGTCGGGAATTTTTGCAGATTTAAAAAGACTTAGACATCACGAAACACCTATTGAAAAATATAAAAGAAAGTTGCAACAGAGAAGAAAAGCAAGGAAGAGATGATCTGCTAAAGCTCATATTGTTTTGAATATAATTAATATTAAAAATTTTTCTATGAAAGGTTTAAAAAAAAAGTTTTAACTATTTAAGCATTTTAAGCTTCTTAACAAGATTTATTCCAACTCCTGTTACAGCAAGAAGATCTTTTTCATCAGCATCAATAACTGCTTTTGTTGTTTTAAATCCAGCCTCATATAAAGCTTTTGCGCTTTTTGCTCCAACACCTGGAAGTGTAGTCAAAGTTTCAATATTTTTCTTAGAGTTAACCGCTTTAGTTTTTGTTTTTGTTTTGGTTTTCGTTTTTGTTTTTGTTTTTGTTTTTGTTTTTGCAGACTTTGCAGCTTTTTTTTCTTTCTTTAAAGGAGTTTCAGAAGATACTGCACTTTTAAATAAAATTGATTTTATTTTGCTGAGAAATTTAGAAATCATTTCAAAAGTTATAAGTAATAAAACTAGCTCATCAATTTAATCTATTATCAAAGTTTCAGAGGAATTAATAACAAGATAATAGTTAATTGAATAGAAATAATTTATTTACAATTATATAAAGACACATATTTAATATTTATGCAAGCTTACAAGCCATTCTACGTTATCCAAAATTATTTTAAAACCAAAAAAAAGAAAAAATGTATTTTCAAAATTTAAAGGTTTTTATTAATAGTAAAGTTAAAATCTTATTAAAGAACAGATTATAAAAATGAAGCTTATTTTTATAAGTGGACCTTCTGGAAGTGGGAAAACAACTCTATCAAATCAAATAATTAAAAAAAATAAAAATGGTATTGTGTTAAGTACTGACAATTACTATAAGACAGGGTTAATAAGTAAATTACTACCAAAATTTGTAGAAGGTTTTTTTGATAGAAGTATTAGCTTTAATAAAAAACTATTCAAAAAAGATTTTGATTTTATTTATAAGAATGGAATTTCAATCTTTGATCGTTATTATAATTTCGAAAAAAAAACCATACAAAATATCTTAAACGAAACAAAAAATATTAGTTTTTTAATTGTTGAGGGTATATTTGCTAAAGAATTCTCAAACACATTAAATAATAAGGATTATTTTTTTTTAGAAATAAAAACTAAAAAAAGTGAGTGCATGAAAAGAGTTGTCCAAAGAGATATAAAAGAAAGGGGGAAGGATAAAAAACAAGCTGAGAATGATTTCTTAAAATCATGGAGCATTTATTATGAAAAATTCAAAACCAATAGCTTAAAAAATAATGTAAATAAATTCATTATTCAAAAAAACACTGATATAGATCACATTCTGAAAAAATTATTTAATTAAGTCTTTAATTTTGTTCTCTAGTATCAAAGCACTTAAAATTGAGCCTTCAATTCTACCAAATCCATCTCCTTCAAACCAGTCTCCGCAAAATCCAATTTTATATTTTCTACTAAATTGTAAAGATAATGGTACAGCAAGGCCAGAAGGCTGTGAAGCTCTCCATTTCATAATAGATATTTTTTCATCAAAAGTTAATTTATGTACTAAAGAATTTTCTTCAAACAATTTATTGAAATTTTTAATTATTTTTTGTTTAAAAACATTTTCATCTTTTGCATTTATATAAGAATTAATTAACTCTGCGTTTTTTGAATGTACTACAATTCCTAATTTATTATTATCTTGAAGCTGAAATATAATTCTTTCAAATCTATATTTTTTTTCTAAATTATTTTTTAAATAAAAATACCTTTGTTTTTTAGAATAATAATCTTTATAACTATAATTTTCATTTGTATAAATTAGAAAAGTTAACCTGGGAATAAATGTTTGTTGTTCTAAGAAATTTAATAGTAAATCTATTTTTTTATCACTATTAATAGGGATTGCTTTTCTCAATGGAATTTGATTTACGTTTAATATTTTTAGAGACCTCTTATGTAACAACAAATTAGTTGAACAAATTAGATATTTAGACTTGAATTTTTCGCCATTTTTTGATGTTATTAACCATTCCTTATCATTAAACTTCATATCAACTATTAAAGTTTCAAAGAAAAAATCAATTTCTTCTTTTAAATTATTTGACTCGATTATCTTTTTCGATAATTCACTCATGGAACCTAAAGATAAATAATTAACCCCGCAAGAAAATTCAGATTTTTTTATAGTTTCTAAATTAGAATCTTCATTTAAAAAAAATACTTCTGAGTCGTCAATTTTTATAAATTTATTTTCCAATAATTCATCGATATATCTTTTTAATAGAAGATTATTATTACTTTTAGATATATTAAAATTTGGAGAACCATGATTTAGTTTCCATCCTTTATATTTTTTGCTTATTCTTGTACTTGATCTCCCTCCAAGTCCACGACCAATTTCAATTAATCCAACTTTTTTTGTAATATTATTTTTTAGATACTGCGAAGCGAAAACACACGCAGATATACCGCCACCTATTATTAATAAGTCATATGTAACATCACTTTTCATAGGTTTAATATTGAAAAAACTAACTATTATTTTCTAAAAAACTAGAAACAGAAGCAAGTTTCTCTGAAGATGAAAAATCAGATTCAATTACAGGTGTAATATTGTTTTTTTTATAAAAACTTACTAAATCTTTTGTGAAATCAAAAAAATTACCCAAGGCATATAAACACTTTTCAGAAATATATACCTCTTTCCAAGGACGAAATTTAAACCTTGCTATGAATTGTTTAGAAGGAATAAATAAACTTCCAAATAAATTTAATTTTTCTTCTTTTACTACTTTTTTAAGATAAGTCACCTCTTTCTGAAGAACTTTAATATCTGTACCATATTGAAACCAAATTGAATTTATTAAGCCAGTCGAAATTTTTTTTTCGAACCTTTCTCTTTCTGAAGAAATATTATAATATTTTTTCAAATATGGATTGTAAGCTATACCTAATTTAACTTTTAAATTTTTTTCTTTTTTTAAATAAGCTAATACATCAACTGAATCAAAGTTTTTTTTCTTATTTGATCCCGAAACAAGCAGAATTTCATAATTTTTATTAGTCTGAGAACTATTAACAAAATCTAAAAATTCCTGATACGATTTTTCTTTATTTTTAGAATATTGATGATAAAGACTATAGTGATAGGTCACATTAAATTCATTATAGTTTTTTGATATATATTTAATAGTTGAATTAAATAAATCCTTCTTAATAAGTCCTTTACATGGAATATTAATATTATTAATATTATTTAATTTGCAGAAATTTAGTTTATCGTCTAACTGAGAAATATTTTTAAATGATAATTCAAATCTTATATTATTGTTCATTAATTAGTAGTCATATTTAGTCACTCAACATATTAACGAAAAAAGCATCAGCTACGATTCTTATTTTTGAAAGTCGTCTTTTTATTCTTAGCCTTTAGAAAATAACTGGGGGAAATCTCTAATGCAGCTTTTAAAGAAATTTTATCTTCTGCAGATTTTGCAATAATTTCATTAAAACATTTCTAATTTTCTGGTATTACTAAGCCAGGCTATGATAATAAAGACCTACAAAAATACCTAAAAATAAAAATACTTCATGACAAATAAAATTTTTAATTTTACTAATAAAAAAAAACTATAGTTCAATTGTATTGGAAAATAATTAAAAATTATTTCCTTTTTTCTTATCGCAGATATTTAATCCATGAAAGATTTTCATGAACTCGAGAGGTTAGAATAACAAAAAAGTATTATTTTAGAATATGGCTAGCCAAGATTATCTAATTGCAATAGCTTTAATAGAGCAAAACTTAGTTAGAGCAATGCCTCTTGGAGGTAAAGAAATTAAAGATAATTTAGAGGAATTAGAAAATTTCAAGAAACTTGGAGAAGAGGTAATTTTAAATCTTCTAATGAGAGTATTTCAAAGAAGTGATGAAGGTGCATTAAAAAGGGCTTCTGAAGAAAAAGGTTTGCTTCTTGTTCATATGCATCCTAAAAGAATGCAGAAAGAGCTTCCATTCATTAAATCTGAATGGATAAGAGATGGAGATACACAACAGTTTCTAAAATACCTTGGCAATCTCTCAAAAGAAGTATGGACTGCATCTTTCGTAAAATACAAAGGGATTGAATTTACTTCTATCTCGAAGAATGATGAAATCTAAAAGATATTAAAAATATTTCCTTTCAAAGAATTTCTTTCTTAACAATATTATTTTCCCTTGTAACTCTAAAGCAGTTTCTACCGTTGCCAAAATCAATTGAGGAATAGTCAAAATCATTTTTAATATGTAGAGCACAATTACCCTCAATACATATACAAGATTCAATAATTTCTCTCTGAATAACATCATTAACGTAAGGTTCCCTCTCTTTCTCTTCATCGAAATGCGGGCAGGCAATCCCTTCAACTATGCCTAAGCAATCAATTATGGCTAATTCTTTAGCATAAGAATCAGTTATACCTTTATCAAACCAACAAATAGCCCCAGCACTTACACCACTCATTACAATTCCTTTTTCATAAGCATTTCGCAAAATTTTATGTAAATTCCATTCTTTCCAAACAGCTAACATACTTTTTGTATTTCCTCCGCCAACATAAATGATGTCTTGAGTTAAAACTTTCTCTTCTAAGTTTTCTGTTCTAGAGAAGAAATCAATATGGCTTGTTATACAATCAAGTTTAGAAAATGCTCTATAAAAATTTAGTTTGTATAAACTACTATCCCCAGAGGCTGTTGGAATAAAGCAAATTTTAGGTCTTTTTTTATTACTTAAAGAAACTATATATTTTTCAATTTCAAGAGAACCTAACGAACGTCCAAACCCTCCTCCCCCAATTGCGACTATATTTTTACTAGGCATATTAAATAAAAGATTTGTATATGAATTTAAGACAAATCACCATTAAAGATCAACTGGAATTAAAGAAGGTTTATTTTGATTCAATTCAATCTTTAGATGAAAAAATTTATAGTCAAGAACAAAAAAGAGCATGGTCAAGCCAAGCTTGGAATAATTCAAATTTTGATAAGTCAATAATTAAAGGAAAAGGATGGCTTATAAGTAAACAAGGAATTATTATTGCTTTTGCCACAAGATATCCCACCGATAGAATTGCGCTATTTTACTGTAAAGGTAAATTTCAAAGAAAAGGATACGGCTCTAACTTATTGCATAAATTAGAAGATGAAGCAAAGAAAGAAGGTTTAGACTCTCTTTATACAGAAGCGAGCTTAATAAGTTATAAATTATTTCTTAAAAATGAATGGGAAATTATACGTAAAGAAAAAGTTATTATAAATAATATTTTTTTTGAAAGATATAAAATGACTAAAATTATAAAAATTAATTAATTAATTAATAATGTCTGGCAAAAGCAAGGGATTAATTCTGATTCAAAGGATTCTAATTTGGGCGTTATACTTTTTTTCAGGATTTATACTTTATTCAAACCAAGGTATTTTGCCTTCATTGATAATTACTTTCTCAAGAATTATTTATCCAT
>MWOR01000164.1 GCA_002025865.1 Prochlorococcus sp. HOT208_60m_813I02
AATAAAAATTTCATATACGAATGCAATTGTATACACTGCCAACAAAAACTAAATCAAATTAATAACGCAAAACTATATTGGGACAAATTAATTTTAAGTAAAAAGTCTGTATAGTTTCTTGACTAAATTCTCTAAGATTTTCAATCTTTATTAAAGTAGTCGTTTTAAAATCTATTTAATATTTTCAGGAAAAAAAATAAGTTGTACGATCTCTAGATCTTTATTATTAACTAACCTTTTTAGAATAATGAAATTATTTAACCTTCTGATTTTTTTTGTAGATCATATTCTCTCGATTTAAAAGAAAAAGGATAATAAAAATACAAGCTGGTATAAGAATAAAATCTAAAGACATACATTTTATTTAGTCTATTTTCTATTTAGCAAATAAATAAATCTTTGACATTAGTTGCTTATCTTCAAGACCTAATTAAATAGGCTTAAATAATTATCTGTATGCTTATTATATTTGACAGCTTTTAAGAATTAAAAGAGCTTGCAAGTATCCCACCGGCAAGCTCATGACGACCTAGTTAATTCAGTTTTCCGATTTAACCAGCTAAGCACTTCCTAAATGCTATAACTATCATAATAAGTAAAATTACTTACTGTGAGTATAAATGCTTATTTTAAATGGATGATTGCGAATTTAAAAAAAATCACTTTTTTTAAATGCGACCTGTTAAATTTTGAAACATAAATGTCACATATTGACTCATAATATGAATACTCAGAGGCTACTCAATTGAGATTTTGGTTTACATAAGTTAATATTTGTGTTACTTTAGTTAACAATTATTATGTTTTTTAATGACAAAATCAGGTGTAACTACAGAATCAGGTGGAAGACAAAATATGTTCCCCTCAGAAACTAGACCTTATATTGACGAAACTGTATCTTACGATGGATATCCTCAAAATGCAGAAAAAGTAAATGGTAGATGGGCTATGGTTGGTTTCGTTGCACTATTAGGTGCCTATGTCACAACAGGACAGATCATTCCTGGAATTTTTTAGTACCCAACTAACCGTTTTTGTAAGCTCTTTTTTAAGCTAAATTATTTTGCTTTTTAGAAAAAAATTTAGATTTTTATTTTAAATTTGAAAATAAGAAAAACCAAGTAAAATTTATGGCATTAAGGCTAAATATTATTCCCATAAATATATAAGCAAATTTTTTGCCAATGAATGCTGTCTCCGGTTCAAGCTTTACTCTCATTAAATTCTTGAATTATTTCGATAAAGATAACATTATTTAACAGCTAAATTTAAGTTTTAAAGAAGAAGAATAATCAAATTCATATTTTATTCTAAACAATTAGTAAATATCGATATTTTCCTATCTTAGATTAAATACTTTTTCGCCAATATAGATTATTAAATTAGAAAAAAACCAATAAAAAAAGCCTAATTTAATTTTAAATTAGGCTTTTAGAAAAACAGAAATTTATACTAGATAAAACCAGGGATGATTTGACCTGTAGTTAAATATGCTCCAACAAGTGCAACAAAACCTAACATTGCGAATCTTCCATTAAGCTTTTCAGCAACAATTTTTTCTTTTTCAACTGTTTTTGGTTCGTTATTTTTCATTAGAACCAACCTGGAATGATCTGACCTGTAGTTACGTATGCACCAACTGCTGCAACGAAACCTAACATTGCTGCCCAACCGTTAAAACGTTCTGCTTCTGGAGTCATTTTTTTTTAAAGTAATTTGTTAATAAATATAACATATTTGTTTAGTAATGTAAAGAAAATTAGAGATTATTCTTATTTTTGCCAGTGAAATTCAAATAATGCTACATATATGTGTCGAGATATACCTTATCGGTGTTTTTGTGCTGATTTCTTGAAATTGAAAAAATGTAAGATTTTTATCTTGTTTTTCTAGAGGTATATCCTCATTTAAAGGTAATTTAAATTAATATGTTACTAGAGTCAGCTAGTAGGGATACAGGCTGACTCTTTTTTTTGAAAAATTTTATTTTTGACAAAAAGTAGTTTTTAGAACTCAAGTTATTGCTATTAATACATTATATATAGAGGTAATTTATGTCTTTTACGACTTTTTACATGCATTTAGTTTTTGGAAGAATTCCTTCTCTAATGAGTTCTGACTTAATACTTTATATCTTGCCTGCTCTTACAATTTCTATATTATTTTTTAGCCTTAAAATTATGTTTTTCAAGACTCCTAAATTGAGAAAGGTTAAATAATAGAGGATTTTATAATCATACTTTATAATAAAAAGCCCAATTTTTTTTATTTTGGATAATAGACTTTTCTTTCCCGCAACTCAAAGAAATAGAGAATGCATTGGTGATGTACTATCCAGAATTATAAAAAAAGGTTCAGTATTGGAAATCGGGAGTGGGAGCGGTGAACATGCAGTGTTTTTTCAAAAACGCTTCCCTGAAATAATTTGGCAAACAAGTGACCCAGAGTTAGTGCATAGAAAAAGTATAAGTTCTTGGATTGAGTATGAAGGCCTAACTAAGAAAATGCCCCAGCCTCTTGAGGTTGATGTAGAAAAAATTCCTTGGAATATTCCAATGAGATTAGCTCATTCTTGGCAAGGAATAGTCTCTATAAATATGATTCATGTAGCACAGTGGTCTTGTACTGTAGCACTCTTTAGAGAGTCAGGAAAATTACTCAATAAGGGGCAATTTTTGATTTTGTATGGGCCATTTAAAATTTGTAATAAGCATACAAGTGAAAGTAATTATTTTTTTGATAATTCATTAAAAATTCAAAATGATCTTTGGGGGATTAAAAATATTGAGGAAGTTTGTGATGAGAGTAAGAAAAATGGTTTTTCTCAAGAGGATATTATTAGTATGCCTGCAAATAATTTTTCAATAATTTATAGAAAAGTTTCTTGATAAGGCAAATAAAATATAAATAAGTTATTAAAATTCATCATATTAGATGATCAATCTAATAGTTTTTTGCTCCATTCTTTATGCTTTTTATCTAAATCTGAAAGTTTTTCGCCTAAACCCAAATGTCTTTCTAATAATTCAACTTTTGTAAGTGTTATTGTTTCCGAATAAAATTTAATAGGCTGCTTACCATGTAAATTGTCGCCACTCATAGAATTACTAAATTGTATGTAATTTATAAAATGAAAAAATTGAAATTTCTAATTCTTTTATATTCTTTTCAGATTTGCGCAAATTAATGTGATATAGAAATAATCCCTGTGGTGATTTTAATCCACTATTTTGTATGAAGATTGCCATAAATACCTTCCTCTTTTGATGTCTGACTCAACAGCAACGCAATTGCAAGCAATATTCCAGAGAGCTTTGTGTATTGGATCAGGATTAAAAAGATATGCTTTTTTAAAGGCTTTTTTAATTAAGACAGTTGCCTTCTTCGCATGATAATGAGGGATAGTTGGACATACATGATGAACGACATGACTAGAACCAATATTATGATGAAGAAAATTAAGGACTCTCCCGTAAGGCCTGTCAATAGATAGAAATGCTCCTTTCATAAAGGAAAATTCCTTATT
>MWOR01000165.1 GCA_002025865.1 Prochlorococcus sp. HOT208_60m_813I02
TATTGACCCATTTTTCATCAAAATATTTTAGAAGAATCATGCTAGTCTTCTCATTTTTCATTTGTTGAACACAATAATTTTTTTGAAAATCTATTCTCTCTTCGATAATTTCCTCATTAACTTCCGGTTTAGCTTTCTTACTTAATTTGATCAAAATAGAGAGGTATTGATCCACAACTCTGCAAAAATCATTTCTTTCAGATTTACTTTTTAAGGAAGCAAAAAATACATCATTAGAAAAAATACCCCCCCATTTAGGAATCTCTCTCAAAGAGCTAAAAGAACTTTTATCAACTTCAGAAAGTAATTTTTCGTATTTCAAACCTTGGTTTTGTGATGACGGGGATAAATCAACAATGGCAGCAGAAACAATATCATTTATTTTTACCAAATCCATCCCAAAAATTGGGATATCAAACTTTGGATCAGGGAAAAAAACGCAGTGTAATATCTTAAGATTCTTTGAAAATTCTGCTACTTCAATATGTAACTTTCTAAAACCTTTTGCTTTATGAAATTCATTTTCAATATAAAGTTCTCTGCCTATTTCTTTGGATGTTATGTTAGTAAGTTTTGGATCAATTTTTATACTCTTAAGGTCCTCAAGCATGGATCTATGCTCTCTAATATTTTGTAATAAATCCAAAATAAGAGGGTCAGTTAATTTTGTTTTAGTTAAAGATTCAGACAACAAGGCTAAAAAGTACCAAAATAGAATTTAAAGAGAGAACCGAAATGAACGTAGGAGATGTTAATTACTACATCCATTCAAGCAAAACTAGATGTGTGTTGTGGATAATAAAGAATTACCGCTTATAAGCATTGATATTTGGTGCAAAGCAGGTTCTTCATTTGAGGATGTTGATAAAAACGGCACTGCTCATTTTCTAGAACATATGATTTTTAAAGGATCTAACAAAATAATGCCAGGTGAGTTTGACCATAAAATTGAATCACTAGGCGGAATAAGTAACGCTTCAACTGGTTATGATGTTGTACATTACCATGTATTAGTTCCACCCAGTAACTTTAAAGAATCACTTGCTCTTTTGACAAATATTGTCGTTGCTCCAGTTTTCAACCCTGATGAATTTATAAAAGAAAAAGGGGTAGTTATTGATGAAATAAAACAACAAAATGATCAGCCTGAAGAAAGACTATTTAATTATTTTTTGAAAAGGGTTTGGTTAAGTCCGATTTATGCTAATTCGATTCTGGGGACTGAACATAGTATTAAAAAATTAGAGATAAATGACCTTGTAAAATTTCACAGCAAACATTACACTACTGAAAAAATTTGTATTGCAATTGCTGGGAATCTCTCTGAAGAAATTTATAAAATTTTTGAAAAAAGTGATCTATCTGGCATAAAACAAAGCCCAAAATTAATAAACCAAAAAAATATACCTTCTTTAAAAATTAGGAATGGGAGAGAGTCAGTTAAGTTTGATAATTTAGAGTTTTCAAGAATATTTATGGCTTGGTTTATCCCAAACCTAAATGATCAAAAAAATATTATTGGGCTTGAGATATTAGCTTCAATTCTCGCTGTAGGAAGAAACAGCAGATTAGTTAAAATTTTAAAAGAAGATAGTAATCTTGTTGAATCGGTATATGTAGATGTAAATGCTGGAGAATTAGGAGGATTATTTATAATGGAAGCAAGTTGTGAGTCCAAAGATATTGATTTAGTAGAAAAGCAAATTAATAGAACTATAGATGAGATCTCAAATTGTAATGCCTTGGCTTTGGATGAAATAAAAAAAGCAATAAATACTGTGAAAAGTAACTATATTTTTAATTTAGAGACATCTACACAACTCTCTTCGTTCTTTGGAAATGAACTTCTTTGGGGGAGAAAATCTTCAATAAATGATTTAGAGTGTTATTTAAAATATTGGAATGACTTGGATAACTTCAAAGAGATAACAGATTATATCCGTGGCGAGAAATACACTTTAGTTGCATCCCCTAGTAAATGTTAAAAAAATATTTTTTAAATATTAAAAAAAGAAATTTTTCAACTGCTTCAATTTGGATTAAAGGGGGGAGTGATATGGATAGCACTGGCAAAAAAGGTATAAACAAGATCCTTTGTTCATTACTTACCAGAGGATGTGAGGGTTTTAATAATTTCACTCTTTCGGAGTATATTGAGTCCTATGGCGCAGAATTAAATCAAGAAATATTTGAAGATGGTATTTCAATAAGCATTAAATCCCTAAATGAACATTTCAGCAAATTATACCCTTTATTAGATTTATTAATTAATAAACCAACTCTATTAGAAATTGAATTTCAAAAAGTAAAAAAATCTTCAATTAATTTCATAAAAAAAGATAAAGAGAATCCATTTAATATCTGTTTTGAAAACTGGAGAAGAATTGTTTATTCAAATCATCCTTATGCCTTTAATACAAATGGTAATGCAAATGATGTCTCAAAGATTACCCATGAAGATGTTTTGCTTGAGTTTAAAAATTTCAAAAGTCGAGATAGGTATTTAATTTCAAATAACTTAGGAATAAATGGAGTAAGTATAGAAACATTAGGGGGAAAACCCTTAGAAGAAAAATCAATAACTATAAATAACGATTTAAGTCCTAACAGTAGATTTGATTTTAATAATAATGATTCAAATCAAACAATAATAATGATGGGAGACCAAACTTGCTCGCGAAGAAGTAGTGAATATTTGCCACTTAAGGTTTTGGAGTCATACTTATCTTATGGGATGAGCGCTGCTTTATTTAAACTCTTTAGAGAAAAGCATGGAATAACATACGATTTAGGTGTTTATTATCCTATTAGGAGTGGCAATGCCCCATTTTTAATTTATTTATCCGTATCTAATAAGCAAGCACTTTTTGCTTTTGAACTTTTGTCAACACTATGGAGAAATTTACTTTTTAATCCGTTGACTGAAGCTGAAATACTCTTAGCAAAAGAAAAACTAAAAGGTTCTTTTCTATTAGGTAGTCAATCACTAGATGAAATTTTACAGAGAAAGATACAATTGATTAGTTATGGTATTTCACCAATCTCTGAGATCGATTTAAATTCAAAAATAAAGGAAATAACTTCGTTAGATATTCTTAAATTAATTAAAAAATATTTTTCAAAACCTTTTCTGAGTATTTCTGGAAATGAAAAAATATGTTTAGAAATTTTTGATAGGTGGGAGAAAAACTTTTAAGTTAATTTAATTTTTCTCAATCTTATCAATATCGATTAAAAACGAACCTCTTCTAAACTTTACTTCAACAGTATCTGGGGATTTGATTGATAGGATTTCCCCAATTTCATCAATTGCCACTAGATCAGGTGGTCTTAACATAGGCATGTTATCTGAAGTCTTCAAGTAAGAGACTGGCGCAATCAACTTAACCTTATCGTTGATATCAAATTTCATTTATAGATTAGATACAATAAAGAGTAGTATAAGCATAAAGTTAGAGAAAATATCAACGAAATGCACTGATTCATTCTAGAATACTAGAATTGACTTTCTACAAATTAATGAATCAAAAATTTAAAACATTAATTTTATGGGCTTTACCTATACTTTTAGTAATAGCACTTTCCTACCAATTTTTATCTTCAAGCAACGTTGATTCGCTTAAATCTAATGGCACTACTGTTGCACCAAGAAATTCAGCGGTAGCAAGAGTTAGTTACGGCAGATTTTTAGATTACATTAATTCGGGAAGGGTTACATCTGTTGATATTTTTGAGGGAGGCAGAAATGCAGTTATAGAGACAATAGATTCGGATTTAGATAATAAAGTTCAAAGGTTACGTGTAGATCTTCCCGGCTTAACACCAGAACTTATAAATATATTAAAGAATGAGGGGATTAGTTTTGATGTTCATCCAATAAAAACGGCTCCTCCTGCTTTAGGAATTCTAGGTAATCTACTCTTCCCAGCTATTTTAATTGGAGGTTTAATTTTGTTAGCGAGGAGGTCAAATGGTATGCCTGGAGGTCCTGGCCAAGCAATGCAGTTTGGGAAAACTAAAGCAAGATTTGCAATGGAAGCTGAAACAGGAGTTGTATTCGATGATGTTGCAGGTGTTAATGAAGCTAAACAGGATTTGCAAGAAGTTGTCACTTTTCTGAAAAAACCAGAAAAATTTACTTCTGTAGGAGCAAGAATTCCCAAGGGAGTTCTATTGGTAGGACCTCCTGGTACTGGTAAAACCCTTTTAGCTAAAGCAATTGCAGGTGAAGCTGGTGTACCATTCTTCTCATTATCAGGTTCTGAATTTGTTGAAATGTTTGTTGGTGTTGGCGCTAGTAGAGTTAGAGACCTTTTCAAAAGAGCTAAAGAGAATAGTCCCTGTTTAATTTTTATTGATGAAATCGATGCAGTCGGAAGGCAAAGAGGTGCAGGTATTGGTGGAGGTAATGATGAGAGAGAACAAACTCTTAATCAATTACTTACTGAAATGGATGGTTTCGAAGGTAATAGTGGCATAATAATAATTGCAGCCACAAACAGGCCCGATGTTCTAGACTCAGCACTAATGAGACCAGGCAGATTTGATAGACAGGTAACTGTAGATGCACCTGATATCAAGGGCAGACTATCAATATTGGAAGTTCATGCAAGGAATAAGAAACTTCAAGAGGATTTAACACTTGAAAGCATTGCGAGAAGAACACCAGGTTTTACTGGAGCAGATTTAGCAAATTTATTAAATGAGGCTGCTATATTGACCGCTAGGAGGAGAAAAGATTCTATAGGTATCTCAGAAATCGATGACTCTGTAGATAGGATTGTCGCAGGAATGGAAGGTTCTCCATTAACAGATGGTAGAAGCAAGAGATTAATTGCTTATCATGAAGTTGGCCATGCTCTCATAGGTTCACTTGTTAAAGCCCATGATCCTGTTCAAAAAGTGACTGTCATTCCAAGAGGTCAAGCTAAAGGATTAACTTGGTTTACCCCAGATGATGAACAAACCCTTGTTAGCAGGGCGCAATTAAAAGCTAGGATAATGGGTGCTTTAGGTGGAAGAGCTGCTGAAGATGTAGTTTTTGGAGAAGGTGAGATTACAACAGGAGCTGGAGGTGATTTCCAACAAGTTGCTTCAATGGCTCGTCAAATGGTTACAAGATTTGGAATGAGTAATTTAGGTCCGATAGCTTTAGAAAGTGGTAATCAAGAAGTATTTGTTGGTAGAGATTTAATGACTAGAAGTGAAGTTTCTGATTCAATCTCTAAACAAATAGATGAAAGTGTAAGAATAATGGTTAAAGAATGTTATAAAGAAACTTACGATATAGTAAGCAAAAATAGAGAAGCAATGGATAAGATAGTTGACCTATTAATCGAAAAAGAAACATTAGATGGTGATGAATTTGTAAGTATTCTCTCCAAATTCACCAAAATTCCTGAAAAAGATAGAACACCTCAATTATTAAGCTAAACTTTTATTGGTTTCTTATCTAGCACCAGATCAATTAGACCGTACTCAACAGCTTCGTTTGGGGACATATAAAAATCTCTATCAGTATCTTCTTTGATAGTGTCATAATCCTTTCCAGTTCTTTCTGATAATTCAGTATTTAGTCTTTCTTTTAAGAACAAAATTTCATCTGCTTGAATTCTTATATCACTAGCTTGCCCTCTAGCACCTCCAAGTGGTTGATGAATCATAATTCTTGAATGTCTAAGGCTGCTTCTTTTACCTTTTGTACCTGCCGCAAGCAAAAATGCACCCATACTAGCTGCTAAGCCAACACAAACTGTATGAATGTCAGGCTTTACATGTTGCATTGTGTCAAAAATACCCAATCCGTCATATACGGATCCGCCAGGTGAATTTATGTACATATAAATGTCCTTATCTGGATCCTCTGCCTCGAGGAACAATAATTGAGCAACAATTCTATTAGCAGTTTCACTAGTAACTTGTTCTCCCAAAAAGATTATTCTCTCTCTTAATAGTCTCGAATAAATATCAAAGACTCTTTCACTACCGCCCGATTCTTCTAAAACTAAAGGGATCATAATAATATTTATCTGTTTATTAGATATTAACGATATTGAGTCAACATACGCTAACCTTATTAAGGTTTACATATAAAAAATTGAAAGAAAAATTGACTGTTTCAGATAGCAAAAGGTTATTTCATGAGAAATTTCCTTTCGTCATTCCAGGTTTATATAAAAAAATAGTTGATGAAATGCTTGTCGAACTTAATCTTTTGAACCATCAGAATGAATTTACGCAAGATTATCTCTTTTGTGTCGGCCTCACCGAAACATTCAAAGAATTAATGAAAGGATATCAACCTGAAAAACACTTGGATCTACTTTTTGAATCTTTATGCTGTTCTACAAATTTTGAGGCGAAGGAAATTAATGAAATATCAAAAAAGTCTCAAAAAGAATTAAAGGATAAAACATCTAAAGATATTTTAAAATTATTAGTAGAAAAAAGTACTTCTAAACTTTATCCTTCAAGGATTTTGAACTTAGGGATATATATATTAATTTCAAACTCCCAAGATTTCAAAGAGAAAAATGAATCAGATAAAAATAAGATGACTTCTGATATTTTTGAGAAGTTAAGCTTATCTGCTAATAAAGCAGAAAAAGATATTGGAATCTACAAAAGCAGCATATCAAAAATGGATCAAGCAAAAGAATTAATTGAAGAGCTCCGAATTAAGGATAAGAAAAAAAGATTAAAAAAATAGTTATTATTTTTTTAATCTTTTTTTATCTTTCCAAGAGACATAGGATATATAAGTTACAGCTAATGTTATGAATATGAGTAAAACAAACGATGTTAAGATAAGAAATTTACTTAAATAGACTTCATAAGTTAAAAATGAAATCATATGTCAATGGATCCGTCCCCATTTCTTCCCCAAACAACCATGGCAATTGAAAAAGTAAAAATAGCAGCCAATGCTGCCCAGCCTATTTGAAAGATCATTAGAATTTAATCGTTTTTATAAATATAACAGAACCTCAAAATTTTTTAATCATTTTAAAGCTAAGTTTAACTTCTCAGAAACAAAATTTTCCCATTAGAATTGTAATAAAATTAAATTGGGAAGGTTAGTATTAAATCATAGTACAAATATAGAAGGTCTAATTCCAATACTTCAAAAATTAGCATTGGAAAATAATATCAAGACAATAACTCCAGCTGTTATTTCAAGAGCCAGGGGGAGATCCTCCAAATTGATAATTAGATTGTCAGTTAAAACTATAAACGGATATAAAGCAATCGCAAGAAAGGGTAATACAGCTCAAGAAGTTTTTATTTCAACAGAGTTAAGTAAAGATAAATTAAAAGAAATCATAGATCTTTATAATAAAAAGTAATTAAAATAAAGGTTATTAGAAAATAGTTCGGAGTAGAACAAATGAAATTGGCATTAAGTTTTTTAATGTTTTTATTGGCCTTTTTTTCATTTAGTAATAAATCATTATCACTTACTGATTACCAAATAAAAAGATTTTGCGCAAAGGAGAAAAGAGTATCTTTATGTATCAAAAATTTACAAGAGAAAAGATCTGATCTCCAAAAAGGAAAGTTAATTGAAATACCTGTAACCCCTTACAAACGGTAATTAGAAATTGAATTTAAATTTCAAATTCTGATTCGAAAAGATTAAATGCATTTTTATAGCTTGTGAGAAGTTCTTCAGAATTATCAGAAAATCCCTGTCGTTCGTAATCTTCTTTTAATTCATCATATAAGTAAACCACTTTGTTAAAGGCGCTCATATATTCTTTTTGTATGTCTTCATCATCGATATCATAGATTTTTGCTAGTACTAGTTCGACATTTTTTTTTGATGAATATATTTTTCTCTCAAAATCTTTATTTAACTTCCTTCTTTTTTTTGCCATTTAAAATTTCTAAATACAGATTAACAATACTCAAATTCATAGATAAATTAAATTAAAACTTATAAAATAAAAATATAGTTTCCAAATCAAAATAAAACCTCTACATTCCAAATAAATCATTGGATGATAGGAATAAAAAAGAAACAACTAATCCTAAAGAACTTAAAAACCAAAATAATGAAGCCAAGAAAATGAATACTTCCTCAAACTTTAAGAAAAAGAAAGAGAAGGAACTTCCATGGTGGGTAGAGTTTTTATTTGTTCAAATAGGATTACCAGATAAATTACTAATAAAAATATTAAAAGCCAAAAAAACATCTAAAGAATTTGTCAAAAATGAAAAAAAATCAATAATAATATTTTTATTTGTAATTACTTCATTGGCATATTTTTATCCAGTTATTAAACATGCAAAAAATAAATTAGATTGTGAAGCGATTGCTAAAAATTATATTATTAAAAATAAAAATACAATCGGAATTAATAAAAGAGAAATAAAAATGTTATCTACAAATTTTTGTTATGGTGGCGAAGAAATCTATGAAATAGAAAATTTAAAAAATTA
>MWOR01000166.1 GCA_002025865.1 Prochlorococcus sp. HOT208_60m_813I02
GATGTCAAGATAACAAAAGAGCAAATAATCTATTTAGTGAATGAAGCTCTTAGGGGAGGAGTAGAAGGGCATAGGTCAGAATTATTTGCAGTAAAAGTAGCAAAGGCTAATGCAGCTCTTCGAGGCGATGAGAATGTAAATTCTGAAGACCTAAAAGTCGCAGTAAGGTTAGTTATTCTTCCACGAGCAATGCAATTACCTCCAGAAGATGATGATATACAACCACCCCCTCCAGAGGATCAGAGTCCCCCACCTCCACCTCAATCAAACAATGAAGAGTCTGAACCTGAGGCTAATGAAAATGATGATAATCAAGAGCAAGAACAAGAGGAAGATAATTCTGATGGAGAAGAAGAATCTACTCCAGATATACCTGAAGAATTTATATTAGATCCTGAGGCATGTATGGTTGATCCTGATTTATTGCTTTTTTCATCAGCTAAAGCGAAAGCGGGAAATAGCGGGAGTAGATCAGTCATATTTAGTGATAGTAGAGGAAGATATGTAAAACCTATTATTCCAAGAGGTAAAGTAAAAAGAATTGCTGTAGATGCAACTCTTCGAGCTGCTGCTCCTTATCAAAAATCAAGAAGATTAAGGAACCCTAATAAATCAATAGTTATTGAAGAAAATGATTTTAGGGCAAAGCTTCTTCAAAAAAAGGCTGGAGCTCTAGTGATTTTTCTGGTAGATGCAAGTGGCTCTATGGCTTTAAATAGAATGCAAAGTGCTAAAGGCGCAGTTATCAGACTTTTGACCGAGGCATATGAGAATAGAGATGAAGTCGCTCTTATACCCTTTAGAGGAAATCAAGCAGAAGTTCTTTTACCTCCAACAAGATCAATAACTGCAGCGAAAAGAAGGCTAGAAACAATGCCTTGCGGGGGTGGATCGCCTTTAGCTCATGGACTAACGCAATCAGCAAAAGTAGCAAAAAATGCTCTTTCTACTGGAGATATAGGTCAAGTTATTGTTGTTGGAATTACCGATGGAAGAGGAAATGTTCCATTAGGATTATCTCTAGGACAAAATGAGGTTGAAGAAAACGAAAATACAAATGCAAATTTAAAGCAAGAGGTTCTTGATATTGCAGCAAAATATCCCATGCTTGGGATCAAACTTTTGATAATTGATACAGAAAGAAAATTTATTGCAAGTGGATTTGGTAAAGAATTAGCAGAGGCAGCTCAAGGGAAATATGTTCAACTGCCAAAAGCTACAGATAAAGCTATTGCAGCTATGGCTTTAAATGCAATAAATGAATTTTAAATATTTCTCATGGATAAATTTCGTTAAGGAATTTTGAAAGTCCAATCGTTAAATCTCTTATAGATTTGGTTAATTCTTTATCTTGAGTTAATTTTTTAAAATCATCACTCATATCATCTATTTTTGTTGAAATAGAACTAGCAGCATTTATTGTCAATTTAATATCATTAAGGGTTTCTTTGTTATCGATAGTAGACAAAATGTTATTCAAATGATTAGCAGCAATTTTAATTTCTTTTATTAGAGGTTCAACTCTTTGTAACTCTTGTTTCGATAAGTAAATTAATTCATCAAGATTTTCTTGTGTTCTGTCAAATTGGTCAATTGAGTTAACTATATTTTCAACTAAGTTTTCTTGATTTGTTTCTTTTAAAAGTTGACTTATTTTATTAGTTATATTTGAGAGACTTGATAGTTGTTTACCTGTGATAGTGTCTCCTTGGCAAATAATTAATTTGGTATCGCATTTTTCGGATATAGGCTTTGCAATGTTTTTAGGAATTGTCTTGTCACTAGTTTCTATAGCAACTTGTACATCCCCTCCAAGGAAAGAATTTGTAACTACCCTTGCGAATGCTGGCCTTGGAAGAATAATTTCAGGATTATTTAAAACTATTTTTGCTTTAATTGATTCATTCGTGAATAAGATATCTTCTATTGATCCAACTAAAATTCCTCTGTAAGTAACTGGAGATTTTTTTGATAAACCACTTGCGTTATTAAATTCAGCAAATAGGTACCAATTTTTTGAAGATAATCTCACTCCTCTTAGCCAAAAAGAAAAAAATGTGAATATTAAAATTCCTCCTAATAAGGAAAAACCAACTATTGAATCTCGTAAGCTTCTACGCATAATTTTTAAATGTCTTTGGGTTGCATTGGACCATCAAGTTTTCCATTCCTAAATTGAAATACATAAGGATCTTTACTCTTTTTAAATTCCTCAATTGAGCCTGCCCATCTGAATTTGCCTCCATAAAGCATTAAAACTTTATCTGAAGTCCTTTCTATAGTACTAAGAACATGGCTAACTACAATAGATGATCCGCTAGCTTTATCATTTGTCTTATTAATTAAATCTTCAATTCTTGATGAGGCAATTGGATCAAGACCGGCAGTTGGTTCATCAAAAAGTAATAAAGGTTTAGTCTTTACATTAAGAGTTTGATCAGTAATTAATGCTCTCGCAAAACTTACTCTTTTTTGCATGCCTCCGCTTAATTCATTTGGAAGTTTTTTCTCAACATTAAATAATCCTACCTCAGCTAAGCATTCACATACTATTTCATTAATTAACTTTTTAGATAGGTTTTTATTTCTCTTAAGA
>MWOR01000167.1 GCA_002025865.1 Prochlorococcus sp. HOT208_60m_813I02
ATTGCGAAGATAATCTTCTCTTCTGCTAAAAGTATCCCCTTTTATATATCTATTTGTAGTAATTAACTAAATCGATAATTAATATCGCTAATAATGAAAAACCTAAAATGAAAGGTAAATAAGGATATTTATTTAAAATTTTGTTTAGTTGATTTTTCGATGTTTGTTTTTCCTTTTTCTTTTCTCTAGGTGGTAAGCCTAACACTTCCCTTCTCTTAGCTTCTCCCATAATTTTTAAACTATTTAAGACCATTTTATATACTTAGTGGTAGTAGTGTATTGTTCTAGATTTAAATTATTAACGGTTAATTTAATTTAAATTTTGGATATATTAAAAATATATAAAAAAATTACATGATAGAAGTAGTTTGGTCAGTAAATATAATGATTGCAATTCTGATAATTGGTGTTGCCTGGGTTCTTTATTACATATTCACTTATGATCAAAAATTTACTTCCTAGACAAATGACAGATAAAGATCTAAGTAATTTTCTAAAAAAAATAGAGCAACTTAATCAAATTGCTCAGCTAATAAAAAATAATCCTAGTAAAAAGTTATCCCTGTCAAAATGCAAGAATCATGATGAAGTAATTAGATTGACCACTGAATGGGGTTTTGATATTGGTAAAAGGTGGGGAGAATATTAATTGATTTTATTACCAGCATTATTAAAATTGCCATCAACTTCAAATTAAGTACCTAAGATTAATTAGTATTTCTTGTATTGGAGTTATGAAAGAAATTGGAGAGATAAAGTTAAATATATATAAAATAGCTGCTGTTACAGATAGAGGGCAAAGATTAAATAAATTCATTTCTCCTATGTATGAGGAAAAAGCTAATGAAATGGATGAATTAATTGATGCACTTAAAGACTTTAGTTTTGAAATATCAGAAAAATTATTGTCTGGAGAGTGGGAATTGATTTTTTCCAATGTTGAATTATTTCGAAGTTCTCCTTTCTTCCTTGCTATCGAAAAGGCATTAAATGATGAATTTAAAAGTAATCTTTTTTTTAAATTACATCAATTGCAAGTAGGATCCTTTGGCATATCAACTATTGGGAGAATTGCTCAAAAGATTGATTTTGACAAAAAAGAATTTATATCTACTTTTGACACCACAATATTTGGGCTCACAACAATTCCTATCTTGGGTTGGTTCAAACTATTGCCTACTTTTGGTGGAAGAGTAATAACCTTAGCAAGTAATTTAGTTTTAAGAAATAATTTACTTGATATGAACTTACAAAAGACAAAAGTTTCCAAAGTTGATGGACTTAATAAGATTCCATTATTTAGTGAATTACTTATGGATAGATGGTATCCAGTTAAAGAGGTATGGAATAAGTTACCTTGGAATAAAGAATCGCCAAATTGCCAGGTTTCAATTGTATATTTAGACGATGAAATGAGAATTATGCAGGATATGTATGGGTCTATTTTTATTTATATAAGGCCTTCAATTTCCTTGTTGAATTCAAATACAATCTCTAATGATTAAATAAAACACTTAATAATAATTTTGTAATTTATAGAAAAAACCATTAAAAATTTATTTTAAAGATTAATTAATAAAAACATCTCACATCTTAAATACAAGTAAGTTATGTTCATAATGAACATTTTTAATTATGCTTAGAAATCAAGAAAAAAATTCAGTTGTTAGAGGAATATTCCTAATAGGAGGTTGGGGCTTAGGTCTAGACAGATTCTACGAGGGAAATAAAAAAGGTGGCTTTTTATCAATCATTGGTTGGAGTATCACATTTTTTAGCTTTATCTTTCTTAAATGTTCAGGTTATGAATATGTTGAGGGTGTGAAAAATTATTCAGATTATTCCCCTAACCCTTTAATAGTATTACCTTTACTGGCAGGAGCATATGGTGGCTTTCTTATAATTAAGAAGGCATTTAGATTAGCAAAGCAATTTGAGAATGCTGAATAATAATAACAGCATTCAAATTCAAGATAATAATCCAGATCCTTTCAAATAAAATTTAAATAAAAGAATTACTAAAAGGTTTACTATTGCTAAGGCTACTAAACCATTTCTATTTTTTACATCTAATTTCTTGACTAAATTAGAAAGATAAACGACTGGATTTTCTGGCTCTTTATTATCCAAATTTTATTTAAATATTAATTTGACAAGAAAATATCACAGTTAGATTTGAAGAAACAAAATTGTAAAGATGATTATCCAAAAAGAAATAAATAATTTCTAACCCATAATTCCAGCATTTCTTAAAAACGCTTTACCCATATTGCCAATTACAAAAAATAGAGACAGCTTAATTAAAAGGATTATTAATAATGCCAACATTTTATAGTTTGGATTTGTTGAAATTCCATCAAATCCATTATTAAGAAATCCTTTTAAAAAGTGATTTGTCAATTTTTGGTTTTTGTTGCTCAGAATCAAGTTTTACTTTTTCTTCTGAAGAATCTTGACTACTTGCTTTCTCTAGAAATTCTGTAAATGCTTTAACATTTTCTTCTTTTTTAATCCCCTCATTAAGATCTTTATTGTCTTCATTCAAATTGAGGGACGATTCGATTGAATTATTTTCCTCAGAATTAAGTTTTGAATCTTCCAAATTAGTATTAAATGCTAGGAGTATATTACACCATAAAAAAAACCCACTCGATCAATTGAAGAGAGGGTTAGCTAAGGTTAAAGTTCCTTTTGATATATTAATTTATTTTGATTAAGTTTGCGGTTGTAGAATAATGAAGTTTTAATTTAGATTAAATTCAAAGTGATTTTTTTTTAGTAAATATGATAGATGCGAATACTAAAAAAGCATGTAAAGATGATCCCTCAATAAGAGAAATTAAAATTAGAAATATAGAACATGCTATTGAACAAGCAGAATCGATGATAAAAGAATCAAAAATGAGCCAAGAAGAATTAATCTTCTTAAAAAGAAAAATATCGGACTCAAGACAGGATTTAGAAATACTTTATTTAATGAAAATTCAATGAATATAAATTTTTTAACCTTTTAAAAGAATTGAATTTTTGCAAAGAAAAATTAATTTGTATATTTGAAGACTTATAAAGTTTAAAGAGAATGTAAGAATCTCATAAAATATCTAGTTATGTCTAAAAATAATCTATATATACCTTTAAAGGTTATTCCATACATTTTCATTTCAATTACTGCTATAGCAATAACAGCAGCTACATATGTAATTACTTAGTTCTATAAGCTATGTAAAGTTTTTAGATATTAAATAAATTAAAATATTTGTAATAACTAATTGTACGAATAAATTCAAAATAGCAATTTTTACAATATTAATAATGATATTTTTCCCTTATTGGGATTAAAAAATTAATTTATATAAATCAAGTTAAAGATTTAAAAAATAAAGAAGAATCATTTTTAAATGAATCTATACGTGTTTTAAATGAATGCTTCGATCTAGAAAATAAAAATAAGAGAACTCTTAATAAATCAATTGAATTAATTGAGTATTGCTTAGATGAATATAGATATAAAAACTGATTTCAAAACTTGAATGATGAATTTCCTTAATACTCATCTAATATGCAAATAAAAAAATTCTGCTAAATAATCTTGTTATGTTCCATAATTTTTTATTAATAATATTTTCCTAATTTAATTATTTAAAATGACTAAAATTAAATGCTCTTATTTAGGAAATTTAAACTGTGAGGCTACTCATCTACAATCTGGAAGTCTTATTAGAACTGATGCACCTTTAGATCACTGCGGTAAAGGTGAAAGTTTTTCCCCAACTGATTTATTAGCAACATCTCTAGGGACTTGCCTGCTAACCATTATGGCAATCAAAGCTAAATCGAAAGGATTTGATTTGAAAGGTATAAATTTAAATATTGAAAAAGTA
>MWOR01000168.1 GCA_002025865.1 Prochlorococcus sp. HOT208_60m_813I02
TTTTAAAATAGAGCCTTTTTCATGAAATTACAAAAAAGGCAATTAATAAAGCTTTAGATCAAACCAGAGAAATTGATATGGAACTTGTTCAGGCTCAAGAAACCAGAAGAATCTTGGACAGGCTTTTTGGATATGAATTATCTCCTTTACTTTGGAAGAAGGTAGCCCCTCGTTTATCTGCTGGTCGAGTTCAATCAGTTTCTGTAAGACTTCTTGTTAGAAGAGAGAGAGAAAGAAGATCCTTTAAAAAAGCTAGTTACTGGGGAATTAAAGCTTCCCTAGTAAAAGATAATGTTACTTTCGAAACTAAATTATTTAGTTTAAACGGTCAAAGAATTTCCAATGGTTCCGATTTCGATGAACAGACCGGAAAATTAAAACAAGGAAACAAATCTTTAATAGTTGGAGAAGAAAAAGTAAATGACCTATTGAAGATTTTTTCCTCTAAGGATTGGTTAGTCTCAAAAATCGAAAAAAAACCATCCACTCGAAAGCCAGTTCCGCTATTTACTACTAGTACATTGCAACAAGAAGCAAACAGGAAGCTTCGTTTGTCTGCAAGAGAAACTATGAGATGTGCACAAGGGCTATATGAGAGAGGTTTCATAACATATATGAGGACTGATTCGGTTCATCTTTCCGAACAAGCCACAAAAGCTGCTAGAGAATGCGTCAGATCTATGTATGGAGAAGAATATTTATCTAACTCACCAAGACAATTTAATTCAACTGCAAGAAATGCTCAAGAAGCACACGAAGCAATTAGACCTGCAGGAGAGGTATTTAAAACACCAAAGGAAACTAATCTAAATGGTAGAGACTTATCTCTTTACGATTTAATTTGGAAAAGAACTGTAGCTAGTCAAATGGCGGAAGCTAGGCTGACAATGATTAATGCTGAAATTATTGTGGGGGATGGATTATTTAAATCGAGTGGGAAAAGTATTGATTTCCCTGGATTCTTCAGAGCTTATGTGGAGGGAAGTGATGACCCAAGTTCCTCCCTTGAACAACATGAAATTATTCTCCCAAACTTAACAACGGGAACATGTCTTGAAGTTACTAATAAAGAATCTACTTTTCATGAAACTAAACCGCCTGCAAGATATACAGAGGCTGCATTAGTGAAAGTTCTTGAAAAAGAAGGGATTGGAAGACCATCTACTTATGCAAGCATTATTGGAACAATTTTGGATAGAGGTTATGCAAATATATCTTCGAATACTTTGGCTCCAACGTTTACAGCTTTTGCTGTTACAGCTTTATTAGAAGAACATTTTCCTGATTTGGTTGATACTACTTTTACTGCAAAAATGGAATCTTCATTGGATGAAATATCTTCAGGTAATCTTGAGTGGCTACCATACCTCGAAACTTTCTATAAAGGAAAAAATGGTCTGGAGGTAAAAGTTCAGAAAACAGAGGGTGATATTGATGGTAAAGCTTATAGACAAGTTGATTTTGAAGACCTTCCTTGCGTAGTCAGAATAGGCTCTAACGGACCTTGGCTAGAGGGTACAAAAATTGATAAATCTGGTAATGAAATTCAGGCGAAAGGCAATCTTCCAATGGATATTACTCCAGGAGATTTAAACATAAAGCAAGTTGATCAAATTTTAAGTGGCCCATCAGATCTTGGAACTGATCCAAAAACTGGGGAAAAAGTCTTTTTAAGATTTGGACCTTATGGACCTTACGTACAATTGGGAAATAATGATCAAGATAAAGCTAAACCAAGAAGAGCTTCATTACCCAAAGAGTTAAAAACTGATGATCTAACTCTAGATGAGGCTCTGGTACTTTTAAGTTTACCTAGGTTGTTAGGAGTTCATCCTGAAGGAGGAGTTGTTGAGGCTGATAGAGGAAGATTTGGACCTTATATTAAATGGATTAAAAATGAAAACGAATCTGAAAACAGATCATTAAAGAAAGAGGATGATGTTTTTACAGTTGATATACAAAGAGCATTAGAAATTCTTGCGATGCCAAAAATGGGTAGAGGTGGTCAAGAGGTACTTAAAGACTTTGGAAAACCGAAAGAATTTAAAGATAAAGTCCAAATATTAAATGGAAGATATGGGGTCTATTTAAAATGTGGTAAAACTAACGTTTCAATTTCCAAAGATACCGACATAGAAAAAATTACCATAGATGATGCGGTATCTCTTTTAGAAGAAAAACTTAAAGATAAAAAAGGCTCTATTTTAAAAAAAACAAAGATAAGTAATAAAAAAAATACAAGGAAAAAGAAAAGTTAGAAAATATATGATTTTTAAAAAAAAAGAATTTTTTTTACTAATTTTTTTAATTTTCTTGCAATCATGCGCTGGAGGAAGGATTGGAAATTTTCTTGAAAGTAGTTTTAATGATTTAGAAAAAACAAAACAAAATGAAGATTTACAAAATAATTTAGTAAATAAAAAAATTGTATTAAAAGAAAACAAAGAAGTCGATTATAAAAAAAATAAACAAACTAAAAAGGTAGAAAAATCAAAAAGTGTACTAGAAAATAAAAAAGATTCAAATTTAGCAAAAGAAAACATAGAACTTGATTATAA
>MWOR01000169.1 GCA_002025865.1 Prochlorococcus sp. HOT208_60m_813I02
TATTAAAATAATTTATTTTTTTGGAATATTATAAATTTGTTATTTAATTTGTAATGGTAAAAGGTTTTTCTGATAATGAAGTTAAGAACAATACTCAAAATACTCAAATAAAAGAAAAAAAAGGCTTAGCTGGTTTTCTTAAAGGCAAGAAATTTACTTACACTTTGCCAGGCAAAAAACAAATAAATATTTTTGGATCAATAGTAATAGGCTTAAATATCATTTTAGTATTGCTAGTCATTCTGTATTTAAAGAATCAAGAATTCCATGACTTTGTATTTAATGTTGGACGTTAGCTATATTTTTAGATCGAAAGATTTTATTAGATGATATATTTAAATTTTAGAATATCTTATGAAGGTAGTTAATTTAGTTTCTCAAGTATTTTTTTTGTTGATAACTGTTCTATTTTTGATATATTATCTAATAGGTTATGACTCTGCTTTTGAGGCAGACCAAAATTGTCATTCATATCTTTCAAGTTACGATAACTCATCTGGAAATTATGGTTGTGACCATGATACTGAGACTCATAAGTGGATACTTTACGAGTCCAATGAAAGTAAAGAACCAGCAAAAATTATTAAGAAATTTAGGTACAAGTTTTTATAAATCAATTTTCTTATAAAAAAACTTTGCAGATATAATAGAAATAACAGCTGTAATTGTGAAAGTAAGGTATTGATATATGCTTCCTTCTAAGTAGATTTTATTTTTATATAGAGGAAAATCGACTAAAGAACCTATAGTACCCCAAATAATTACCCAAACAGATATGTATAAGAATACTTTTATTGGATTAGATTTTTTTGCTTCCATTTTTAATTAATACCAAAAATTGAAGAAGTGACAGGTCTTCCACTAAAAACTAACTCGGTTAATATAAGCATTAAGAATCCGATCATTGCTGCTCTACCATTTACAAGTTCAGCACTGCTATTAAATCCAAAAACATTCTTTACTTCATCTCCCTGATTGTCTACCCATTTTGAGTATTCATTATTAGTTGATGATGTATCAGTAAAATCATCATTTTGATTTTCTATTGGAGAGCCGTTTTCTTGCATAAATTTTTTATTTTTATTCTAGTAATTTTTAAACTAGTTTATTATTCAATTAAAGTTGTGGTTATAAAAAAAATTAAGACAAAAATTATTATCCATAATAATTGTAATCTCAAAATTAATTGACAAATTAATTTAATTTTCTCTCCAGTGCAATTATCTCCATTCGCATTGATCTTTGGCTTTTTAATAATCTCATTTCTATATTTACTTTTTCCACCCAATGTTATTCCAGAAATATAAGCAAATATAGCTTCTGAAATTCCAGCATTAGGCGAATCATATTTTTTACCATCAAGATAGCTTTTTTTTATGATTGATCCATACTCATTAATTTTGGAACTTACTAAAGGTAATGTAATTAGAACTAATCTTGAAGGAACAAATGTAAAAATATCTTCGATTTTTGCACTGAAAAAACCTAAATATCTAAAATAATCATATCTGTAACCTATCATTGAATCTAAAGTACTTATGGCTTTATAAGAAAAACCAAGTGATAAAGGCCCTGGCAGAAAAATTGAAAATTTCATAAAAAAAATTCCAATAAAAATCCAAAATAATGGCCCAAATATTCCATCAACAGAATTCTCGGTCAGACTCTCTGTACTTGATCTCAAAAGATGTTTTAAAGAAGATGAACTTACATCCCTACTAACTATCCTTTGTACCTTCTCTTTGATTATTCTCTTATTTTGGTCATTATTTTCTTCGCGTTCTATTAGCTCTGTAATCTCTTTCACACTTGAAATAAGTCCCTTAGTAGCAATACAACTTGAAAGTCCAAAAAAAATTAG
>MWOR01000017.1 GCA_002025865.1 Prochlorococcus sp. HOT208_60m_813I02
CGATCTATGATCCTTTTTATTCTGAGATAGTTCCAAGTATTTCAGTTCTAAATATCGATGATGATTCAATTACTGTAGATCAAGATCTAGTTACTTCACAATATGATTCTACATTGCCAGTTGCTCAAATCTTGGCCCCAGAAGTTTCTGTTATTAATGAGAACGATAATTCTGAAAGTGAATTTAAAATAACTCTTTCAGAAAATGCAAAAGAAAATAGCATTATTTTTATCGATCTTAATAATCTAATAAGTGATGTATCAAAAAATGATCTAAATTTTACTCCGGGAGATTTTTCAGAATTAATTCATGGTTTAAGAAGATTTACTAATATTGAGGGTAAGGATGAAACATCAGAAATAATTTTTTCAAATATTGATGAATCCAAAATTAGTTTCAGCAGGAGAAATCTAGAGGGTGATTTTAACGAAACTTGGTCAGGTTATTTATATGTACCTCACTCGGGGCAATACTCATTTTCTACAAACGTTACAGGTGGAGCAAAACTTGAAATTG
>MWOR01000170.1 GCA_002025865.1 Prochlorococcus sp. HOT208_60m_813I02
AAATTCAATTGTATTTTTTATTCCAATAGGAATAGTATTCGTATATTCCATGCCAAAGTTCCGTTTAAGCCACTCACATGAAGCTTCAGCAATTTCTTGATAAAGACAGATATTTATTTCAGCATCAATTAGTCTCTCAATATCATCAGGACTAGCACCTAATGGAGCAACTACGTTTGTATCTATACCTTGTTCCGAAAGTATGCGTTGGATTTCGATTACATCATCTCTGCATCTAAATCCTAGTAATGAAGGGCCAAGTATATTAACTTTTGGTCTCCTACCTAATTCCCTCCACCTAAGGGGATTTATTTTGTCTGAAGAACTTACTTTTTCTTTTAAAAGGGTTCTTGTTATTTGATAAAAGGTTTCTGAGGCCCCCCAATTTTCTTTCTTGCTATAAGCAGGTAATTCAAGATTAACAATCGGCATATCAAACCCCATCCCTTTCGCAAGTGCTCCAGGTTGGTCTTGGATAAGTTCTGCTGTGCAACTTTCTCCGACTAAGAGAGTTTTGGGTTTGAATCGTTCAACAGCTTCCTTAATATTTTTCTTCACTAATTCAGCTGTATCGCCTCCAAGGTCTCTAGCTTGGAAAGTTGTATAAGTTACTGGAGGTCTTTGCCCCCTTCTTTCAATCATTGTAAAAAGAAGATCTGCATATGTATCTCCTTGAGGGGCATGAAGAACATAATGAACATCTTTCATTGAAGAGGCAATTCTCATCGCACCAACATGTGGTGGTCCTTCATATGTCCATAGAGTTAATTCCATATTCTTTTAATGAGTTACTAAAGTTTTTGTAGTTAGTATTTGATTTCTTCTTAAAGGTTTAGAGAAGAGACCTGCTAAGTCTGCGGCTTGATCAATACCATGAATTGGACTAAATACCATTTCTATTGACCACTTAGTACTAATTCCTTCGGCCTCCAGTGGGTTAGCTAAACCCATTCCACAAACTACTAAGTCTGGATTAGATTCCCTTACTCGATCTAATTGTTTTTCTACATGTTGTCCCTCTACAATTTTTGTATTATCAGGCAATAAATTAATCTCCTCTTTCATTAAATCTTTATTTAGGTAAGGAGTGCCCACCTCTATAAGATCCATTTCGCATTCATTATGCAAAAATCTTGCTAAAGATATCTCCAGTTGCGATTCAGGAAGAAGAAATAATCTTTTCCCCTTAAGTATTTTTTTGTGAGATTCAAGAGCAAGTTTTGCTCTATTAATTAAAGGCGAAATAATTTCATGAACTTTAAGTTCATTAATTTTGAAAGCTTTCGCTGCAGCTAAAAACCATTCAGTACTTCCTTCGATTCCAAGAGGAAATGGAGCCGAAATTATTTCACAACCACGATGTTTTAGGTCTCGAACGGTATCACTTAAATAAGGCTGAGTTAATAAAACTTTTGAATTTTTGCCAATCTTTGGTAATTCTGTTGATTGACGGGGCGGGAAGCTCTCAATATTTGAAATTCCTAAATTTTTAAAAATCTTTTTAAACCTATCCTCTACATTATTTGCAAGGGTCCCAACTAATAATAATTTCTCCTCATTTGATGACTCCATTAATGGAATTAAAGCTTTTAAGGCGCCATCCTCTCCTTGGGTAAAAGTTGTTTCTATCCCACTGCCAGAGTAATTAACGAATCTCACTTGACCTAAAAATCTTTTATTTAATTTCTCTGCGACAGTGGCAAGATCTAATTTGATTACCTCACTTGGACAAGATCCAACTAGAAAAAGAGTTTTTATTTCTGGTCTTCTCGCAATAAGATCATTTACCACTCGATCTAATTCTTCATGAGCGTCAGCAAGACCAGCAAGATCTTTTTCTTCAAGAATAGCTGTCCCAAATCTTGGCTCAGCAAAAATCATAACTCCAGCAGCGCTTTGAATTAAATGAGCACATGTCCTTGAGCCTACAACAAGAAAAAATGCATCCGGCATTCTTCTGTGGAGCCAAACTATTGAAGTTAACCCACAAAAAACTTCCCTGGGCCCAGTTTCCTTATTAAATTCAACTTTACTCATTAAAAATTTTCAAGAGCTTATAGTTCAAGCTTGCATACACTTTTTAATTTATGAAAGTAATTAATAAGTTCTCTTACAAAATGAACACATTTAAAAAACTTATATGAATGTTTAAATACTTAAATGGGAATTATGAAAAAAAACTTTTGGGACGTATTTTAATTTCTGTAGAAGGAATTTCCTTGACTTATTTTTGAAAGCTTCCACATATTTCTAGCTATTTTAGTTGCTAACAATCCTGCTCTTTCTAACTTAGATTTTCCGGGCTTTGCCCCAATTAAAGCTGTCACTTCTGAAGTGGTTAAAGGTGCTCCAGTATTTATAGCTAATTGGGTTAACTCCAATCTATCTCTAAGGTTCTTAAGATTTACTTTCTCAATTTTATCTTCTTCTAACCAGCTAAAAGATGGGTCTTTCTGAGATAGTTTTTGCATCAGGCTTAGGCTAACTAATCCAAGAGTTTGATCAGGAGTTAATTCTTTTTCAGTACCAGAAACAGTTGGTTCTTTTTTTTGAGAAGTTCCCATAAAAATGCATATCTTTTACTTGAAGTTATCGTTTTGTGGTAAGCATGCAAGTAAATTTAATAGAAAAAATGAACCATTATCCGTTATAGTCGCCTCAATGGAACCAACTTCTAGCTTAAACAGAGGGGAACGAAAAAAGGGGAGTTCTCTAGTCACAGGATCTGAGGTGCAATCTCAGGCCAGTGGTGCTAGCTGTTTTATTACTACTGATTCAGAAAAGTCTTTGGTATCCAGACAAGCAAGTCAAGTTGAGCAAATTGAGTTAAGAACTTATGTTTTTTTAGATTCTCTGCAACCTCAATTAGCCGCATATATGGGAACTGTTAGTAGAGGTTTTTTACCTATTCCTGGTGATTCATGTCTTTGGATGGAAGTTTCACCCGGGATGGCTGTTCATAGAGTTACTGATATTGCTCTAAAAGCAAGTAATGTGAGACTTGGTCAGATGATTGTTGAAAGGGCATTTGGATCTCTTGCTCTTTACCATAAAGATCAAAGCACCGTTTTACATTCTGGAGATGTTGTTCTAGATGCTATTGGGAGTGAAGTTAGAAAAAGAACAAAACCTGCTACGAGTTGGACTGAAGTTATTCGAGCAATTACTCCAGATCATGCAGTTTTAATAAATAGACAAAACAGAAGTGGATCAATGATTCAATCTGGAATGAGCATGTTTATTCTAGAAACTGAACCAGCTGGTTATGTTTTAAAAGCAGCTAATGAAGCTGAAAAGGCATCTAATATAACTGTTGTTGATGTTAAGGCAGTTGGGGCTTTTGGTAGATTAACTCTTGCAGGCAAAGAAGGGGATGTAGAAGAGGCTGCAGCTGCTGCCATAAGAGCAATTGAAGAAATTTCAAATTATTGAGAATTTTTAATTTAAACCAATTTCTTTTTTGAGGTAAGGTGACATAATTTTGGCGGCTTTACCTCTACTACCTAATTTATTTAGTTGTGATTGTGATAGCTCACCGTAAACACGGTTAGCCTCTTTTACCCAAAAAATAGATTCGAATTCCCCATTTGGATATTTGGGGTTCTTAAGAATTTCTCCCCAGCATATTCCTGTTGTATCTTTAACTAAGTTTCCTGAGGGATCGCACAAAACCATACAACTTATAAATCTTGCACTCCTATAAGGACTATCAGAAAGTTCATTAATTAATTTTTTAATTTTCTCATCATTAGTTTTGGCATATCGAGCAGAATAAATTCCTGGCCGACCATCTAAAACATCTACTTCAAGACCCGAGTCATCAGCTAATGCCCAAGTTTTAGTCTCTAAAGCAGCTGCTTTTGCTTTTAGAAGTGCATTCTCAAAATATGTGTTTCCAGTCTCTTCGACATTTAAATATTTTGGTTGCTTCTGAACCTTTAAAGACAAAACATCCAGCATCTCTGAAATTTCAGATACTTTTCTTTGATTGCCACTAGCAATAGTTAGAACTGGAAGGTTCAAAATAACAAATAAATTTATTGTGAATATTATCTTACTTCAAAGCTTGATACGGAGACAGGAAAGGTTGAACATTCCACACCTGTATAGACAGGGCCTGCCTCGTACGGAAATAACATAATGTAAATTTTTTCTTAACACAACAGTATGTTTTGATGCACTAACTAATTTCTATAAGTATTGACATATCAATAGTACCAAGGGTGATAAGTTTAACTTATGAATCATAGAAAAAACATTAATGGAGATTTTGTCGAAAACGCTTGACTTATAAGTACTTAATGAAGCATTCTTCGAATTGAACATTCCACATTTAGTATTTAGTAGACAATGGCTACAGAAACAATGGGTATCGCTCTCGGCATGATCGAGACACGCGGACTTGTACCTGCAATCGAAGCAGCAGACGCAATGACAAAGGCAGCAGAAGTTCGCCTTATTGGTCGTGAATTCGTTGGTGGCGGTTATGTCACAGTATTAGTTAGAGGCGAAACAGGCGCAGTTAACGCAGCTGTAAGAGCTGGTGCTGATGCTTGTGAAAGAGTTGGTGACGGTTTAGTTGCAGCTCACATTATTGCTCGTCCTCATAGAGAAGTTGAACCTGCTCTAGGTAACGGTGAATTTCTTGGTCAAAAGGACTAATTAAGTAAAGCAAGATTTATAAATTTTGCAAAATAATTATTTTCCCTACACAGACCTAAATTTATCCTTATGAGTAAGAAGTATGACGCAGGGGTAAAGGAGTACAGAGATACCTACTGGACTCCAGAATATGTCCCCCTAGACACCGATTTACTAGCCTGTTTCAAATGTACAGGTCAGGAAGGTGTTCCAAGAGAAGAAGTTGCAGCAGCTGTTGCCGCTGAATCTTCAACAGGTACTTGGTCAACAGTTTGGTCCGAGTTACTTACAGACTTAGAATTTTATAAAGGACGTTGTTATCGAATCGAAGACGTTCCTGGAGATCCTGAAGCTTTCTATGCTTTTATTGCATATCCTTTAGATCTTTTTGAAGAAGGCTCAATTACAAACGTATTAACATCTCTTGTAGGAAACGTTTTTGGATTTAAAGCTCTTAGACATCTACGTCTAGAAGATATTAGATTCCCAATTGCTTTCATTAAAACTTGCGGTGGTCCACCAAATGGAATCGTAGTTGAAAGAGATCGACTTAACAAATACGGAAGACCTCTACTTGGTTGTACCATCAAACCTAAATTAGGATTATCTGGTAAAAACTATGGTCGAGTTGTATATGAATGTCTTAGAGGAGGTCTTGATTTAACGAAGGATGATGAGAATATTAATTCTCAACCATTCCAACGTTGGAGAGAAAGATTTGAGTTTGTTGCAGAAGCAGTTAAGCTTGCTCAGCGAGAAACTGGAGAAGTTAAAGGTCACTATCTAAATTGTACTGCTAACACTCCTGAAGAACTCTATGAAAGAGCTGAATTTGCAAAAGAGCTAGATATGCCAATCATCATGCATGATTATATAACTGGTGGTTTTACTGCAAATACTGGATTAGCTAATTGGTGTCGTAAAAATGGCATGCTTTTGCATATTCATAGAGCTATGCATGCTGTTATTGATAGACATCCAAAGCATGGTATTCACTTCAGAGTTCTTGCAAAATGTTTGAGACTATCTGGAGGAGACCAATTACATACTGGAACCGTTGTTGGAAAACTAGAAGGTGATCGTCAAACAACTCTTGGTTATATTGACAACTTAAGAGAGTCATTTGTTCCTGAAGATAGATCAAGAGGTAACTTCTTTGATCAAGATTGGGGTTCAATGCCTGGAGTATTTGCAGTCGCATCAGGTGGTATCCATGTTTGGCATATGCCTGCACTTCTAGCGATCTTTGGTGATGATTCCTGCCTTCAGTTCGGTGGAGGAACTCATGGTCATCCATGGGGTTCTGCTGCTGGAGCTGCAGCTAACAGAGTTGCTTTAGAAGCTTGTGTAAAAGCCCGAAATGCTGGTCGCGAAATCGAAAAAGAGAGTAGAGACATTCTTATGGAAGCTGCTAAGCATAGTCCTGAATTAGCTATTGCTCTAGAAACTTGGAAGGAAATTAAGTTCGAGTTTGACACTGTCGACAAGCTTGATGTTCAGGGTTAACTCAAGTTTCGAAATTGAGTAGATTTATTCTCCTCAAACTTATTAAAATCTCGTTTTTACGAGTAATTACATTCACATTTTGATTAATTATGCCTTTCCAGAGCACAGTAAGCGACTATCAAACAGTTGCAACCCTGGAAACATTCGGTTTCTTACCACCGATGACCCAGGAAGAAATATATGACCAAATTGCCTACATAATTGCTCAAGGTTGGAGTCCAGTTATTGAGCATGTTCATCCAAGTGGATGTATGCAAACTTATTGGTCTTATTGGAAACTCCCATTCTTTGGGGAAAAAGATCTTAACTTGATCGTGAGCGAATTAGAGGCATGCCATAGAGCATATCCTGATCATCATGTAAGAATTATCGGATACGATGCTTACACTCAAAGTCAAGGAACAGCTTTTGTAGTTTTCCAAGGACGTTAAAGCTACTTTTCGTAGTAAATAACTTTCTCCATAAGAACTTAATTTTTTGGAGAAAGTCTTTTTAAAAAGTTTCACAATTGAAGGTTATGTCAATGAAAACTAGTAGAGAAATTGCATTAGAGAGAAGAAAAGCTATGAGTGATAGCGGAAAAAAAGCTGTTGCTAATTCTTCTACTACTAAAGACAGGGTTCGCACATCTGATGATATGCAAATTTCTGGGATAAAATCTTCCATTGATACAAATAGGACAAATACTTCGAAAAAACATATTCCAACAGCAAAAATGAATAAAAAATCCTTTTCTAAAAATTTATCCAGCAAAGAACTTGTAATTGAAAGAAGGAAAGCAATGTCAACTCATGGCAAATCAGCCATAAGTTCATCTGATAGAACTCGTACAGAAGCTAATAAAAAGATCCAAGTAAATGAAACAAAAATAACTTCAGATAAAAGCCCTGACTTATCAAATTCTGGCAATTCAGAGAATAAAGTTCTAAATACTAAAATTAAAAGAAGGGTTACTCAAAAAAGAAAACCTATCACCAATACAAGTAGAGATATTGTTTTGGCAAGAAGAGAAGCTCAATCTAAACATGGCAAATCAGCTTCAAAACAAAATAGTAGTGCAGCATCTTTAGCTAGAAGAGGAGATCCAGATTTATCAAGCAGAGAAATATCTCAAAGAGTTAGGGAATTAAGAAGTAAAACTGGAGCAACCTCAAAAAAAGGAAATGGTAAATGTAGACCATGTGGTCCAAATAAAAATGGATCAAAAATGAATATTGCTGATGCAAGTTGGAAAGTTGGTAAAAGTGAAACTAATTCTGGACAAACAGTAACTGGAACACAGGCTAATAGATCGTTAAAAACTACTGGTAATGAAGCTAGTACATGTAGAAGCGTCACAGGTACACAATATTTGGGATCCGAAGTACTTAATCAATTTTGCCAAAATCAACCTGAATATAAACAGCCAACTAGATCCTCAGTAACTTCAACATCAGCTGGAAATAAAGTCACAGGTAATGAGGTCGGAAGATCTGAGAAAGTTACTGGCGATGAACCTGGAACTTGCAAAAATGTAACTGGTACTGAATATAGTTCTGCAAATCAGTCAAAGGAATATTGTGGGGAAGTTCCCAAAAATCCCTCAAAGGTTAAACATAGCAATACAGCTGACGGATTAAAAGTATCTGGTTCTTTACCTGGGAGATCTGCACTTGTAACTGGAGATGAGTCAGGATCTGGTCATCAATTAACGGGCGATCAATATCTTGGTTCAGAAACTAATCCTAAAGGGAGATCTCATGAAAAAGTCGGGAAATACAATACATTAAATGGCAATGCATTAACTGGTACAGGAGTAGGGAGGTCTGAATTCGTTACTGGTAATGAACCAGGAAGCTGTAAAAATGTGACTGGCGATGAATATATTGGTTCCCAACAATACGAGTCATTCTGTAAATCCAAACCAAAACCTGAAGCAATGAAGGTTGGAGTTAGTCTCTCAAATAACGCTAATGAGATTAGTGGCACCTTAACTGGAAGATCTGAAAAAGTTACTGGCGATGAACCTGGAACTTGCAAAAATGTAACTGGGACACCATATGCTGGATTAGATCAAGTTGAGGAAAATTGTAATTCTGACTTAATAACTGAATTAAAAGATAAAGGAAAAATTTATTTAGGAGGTAGCTCAAATGCTCGCCTTACAGGTATACAACCGGGTATCGGAGGAAGTATGACTGGAGCAGGTAAAGGGGCTTGTCTAAATCCAACAGGCACCCCATATGTTGGCGGAGATCAGTTAGGTAATAATTGTTCCAATCATTCATCCGAAAAAAATTATGCCAATAGTGAAAGAAAAAATTCAAGCTCATGGGAAGAATTTTCTGTAAATTCTCCCTCAAGAGATAAATACTCTGATAAAAAAAGAGATGGTGTTACAGGCAATGAGTATGAAAATGGCTCAAAGATTACAGGCCCATTCGATATGGCTGAGGACACAGTAACAGGGACAGAACAATTTAGGTTTGATAAAAAGAAAAATTCCCTACTTACCCCAAAAAAAGATTTAAAGGAATTTGATTCTTCAAAAGAGAGAGCACAATCCAGAATTACTGGCGAGGGTCAATCTGCTGGGTTGAAGATAACAGGGGATGATTGGGCAAGAGGAAACAGGGTAACAGGTACTGAAGGAGCTTCAGCAAGAAAAAGAAATCCTACAAGACCAGGCATGACGAGTGCAATGCCAGTGATGGATATAAAAAGGAATGATGAAATGAAAGAGCCAGATTTCTTGATAACTGGATCAAGTGGTAATACTCGTGAAGGACAACTTGTTACCTTTTCAGGTGGTGCACGAGGGTAATTAAATAATGCCTTTAAGAGGACTGGCAAAAGCCAAGAACTTCACATTGGGGCCTACAGCTCCAATGAAAACTTTTACGGAAAATATTCATACACAAACTAAAAAATCAAGCGATTTAGGTAATTCTGGAAAATCTCATAAATTAACTAACAGTATTCAGAATGAAAATTTATATAGTTATGAAAGCAAAATAAAAAGTGATTTTGATGAAATTGTTCCTACTTTAAAGGAAATTGCTAGAATACAACATCATGAAGATTTTATAAGTAAAGCTCAGGTCATATCAAGAAAAAATTTGGGAATAGATCTTCCTCTTCATGTATTAGATAAATCTTGGGTTAAACCTCTCGATATGAGAGCTCTATATGCATGGTGTGCTTTTAAACAACATGAGAAACTTAGTGACAATTTTTTTAAAAATGATCCTCTTGAAGGGGCTTCAGGAAGTAGAGGTGCGGAAGATTTTGAAAAATTTCTTTTAGATTGTGGAATACATTTACTTGATATAACTCCTTGTTCGGATGGTCGATTAGCTCATTCAGTAGCGTATGTAATGAGAATACCTTTTAGTTCAGTAAGAAGAAGATCTCATGCTGGTGCACTTTTTGATATTGAAAATACAGTAAATAGATGGGTAAAA
>MWOR01000171.1 GCA_002025865.1 Prochlorococcus sp. HOT208_60m_813I02
CTTAGAAAAAGGGCTAAAACAAAGGCTTGAAGCAATTGATTTGTTCCTAGATGATATTTATAATTCTCAAAAAATAATTAATGATGGAATAATTCCAAGAGAATTAATAGAGAGTTCAGAAGGTTGGAGACCTCAGATGATAGGTTTCAAAACTCCTCTAAATAAATGGTGCCAAATTTCAGGACTTGATTTAATAAGGGATAGAAAAGGAGAATGGCATGTTTTAGAAGATAATTTAAGGTGCCCTTCTGGGGTTGCTTATTTTTTAGAAAATAGATTAGTTATGAAAAATATTTTTCCTAATCTTTTCTCAGGAAGAATAGTAAAACCAATTGATGAATATCCATCATATCTTTTAAAAACGCTTCAAGAACTTGCTGTTTGGACTGACACTCCTAAGATAGTTCTACTAACTCCAGGAATTTTTAATAGTGCTTATTTTGAACATAGTTATTTAGCTCAAGAAATGGGCATCCAATTAGTTCAGGGGCATGACTTTTGGATATGAAAAGGTTGTTTATGTTGGACTGGATCCAGAAGGTGCATCTGCCAGTGGGATAAATGTTTCTTTATTAAATCTTGCTCTTAGTTTTACAACAGCATTAGTAATTGTTAGTTCAATGTCAGCAGTGGGCGTAATTCTAGTAATTGCGCTTCTTTCTACCCCAACTCTTTTAGGGCTAAATAAGGCTCATAGTTTGAGAATTGCAATGATGAGGTCATCATTTTTTGGATTATGTATATCACTTCTAGGTTTTGTCCTTTCTTTAGTTTTTAACTTGTCTCCAGGGCCTGCAATTAGTGTTATTTGTGTTGCATCTCTTTTGATTCCTAAGCTTCGCAAATAATTAAATCTTAAATGTCCAGTCAGAGTTTAATGCTTGAGCTTCTGGATTATTTTTTAAAGCTACTTCTATAGCCTCCTTTTTATTATTAGCTATAACAACTTCATCAAATTCCTTTCCATTTTTTTTGAGACTTACTTTGAAACGCATAAAAATTTTTTAATTAATCAAAAGTTAACCATTAAGCAACTAGATTAAAACACTTTTAAAAGTTAATTGATGAAATAGAAACTTTAATTATTTTGAAGTTTTTCTACTACAGATTCTTTCTCAATCTTAGCTACATCCTGTAATCCATTAGCATCAAACCAAGGAGCATTTTCCCAATTAAATCCCTCACCGAATGTATTATCAGGAGCAGCAACGTACCAGTGACATGATGAATCGGGAACATCTACAGCACATTTTGACCAGTCAGCTTCCCACTGTGGAACTTGTACCCACATCACTGATGCTAATACAAAAGAAAAAATAAAATTCATAATTATCGGTTAGCAAAATTTTGAAAGATTTTTTTCACATTCTTTCTTTCTTTT